>CAUSIL010000283.1:0-2503 GCA_963531395.1 uncultured Campylobacter sp. | reverse complement strand
TCGTTGATCGATAAAATTTCACTCATTTTTCACCCTTTAAATTTACTTCGTAGCCACGATCTTAGCTAGATCGACGAGTCTTGTCGAGTAGCCCCACTCGTTGTCGTACCATGCAAAGACCTTCACCATATCATCAGCGATGACCTGCGTAGTGTCGCTCGCTACGATGCTGCTGTATGCGCTCGTGCAAAAGTCGCTGCTAACCCTATAATCGTCATCGACGAATAAAATTCCCTTCAAATTCGACTCAGCAGCCGCTCTAAACACCTCGTTTATCTCCTCTTTGCTAGCAGGCTTTTTTAAAACCGCCGTTAGATCAACCATAGAGACGTTAGCGACCGGAACGCGCACGCTTTGTCCGTGCATCTTGCCGTTTAGCTCGGGAAGTACTTTTGCGATCGCCTTTGCGGCTCCGGTGGTCGTAGGCCCGATATTTAGAGCCGCAGCGCGCGAGCGGCGGAAGTCTTTGGCCTTTACGTCTACTAGGCTCTGACCGTTGGTGTAGGCGTGGATCGTGGTCATGAGCCCGTTTACGATGACGAATTTATCGTTTAGCACCTTTGCGACGGGCGCTAGGCCGTTTGTGGTGCAGCTTGCGTTTGAGACGATCGCTTCGCCTGCGTATTTATCGTCGTTTACGCCGACTACAAACGTCGCCGTGTCGTCTTTAGCCGGAGCGCTCATAACGACTTTTTTGATGCCGCGAGCTAGATACGGTTCGCATTTTTCAGTGGTTAAAAACTTGCCCGTACACTCCAAAACCACGTCTGCGCCGTAGTCTGCGTAGCTAAGCTCGTTTAGATCTCTTGTTGAAAAAACTCTTATCTTTTTGCCGTTTACTTCTATAAAATCGTCGCTTATCACCTTAACGTCTTGCTTAAATTCGCCGTGCACGCTGTCGTATTTGAGCAGATAGCGCGTCATGTCGCGCGTCGCCGTGTCGTTGATAGCGACAAGCTCAACGTCGTCTCGCTCTAAAATAATACGAGCAGCGCACCTGCCGATACGTCCAAAACCGTTGATCGCGATTTTTACCATGTTTAGCTCCTTGTGCTAGTTTTTCCGGTCGCTTTAGGGCACCCAGAAAGGTTATTTTCGTACTTTTAGCTTTTTGCGCGTTAAATTTACCCGCCTTTGCTCGTCGCTAAGCGCGTAAATTTAAGCCGCCCTAAAGCCCGCCTTTTGCAAATTTAGCCTGCACGGACGCCAAAAGCAAGCCCGTCAAAGCCCAAAAATCCCCAAATTTTACAAAATCTCCATTTAATTTGCGCTTTATCGGCGATTTTTTTGATTTTCAACCGAAATTCACTTCAAATTCGCTAAACTGCACCGAAATTTTAAAGGCAAATTTATGAAAATCGCGCTTTTCGGCGGCAGTTTCGACCCGCCTCATCTCGGGCACGACGCCGCCATCAGGGCCGCGCTAGAGTGGCTAGACGCGGATAAGCTCATCATCATGCCGACCTTTATCAGCCCGTTTAAGAGCGAGTTTTCCGCTCCGCCGCTGCTTCGGCTAAGGTGGGCGAACGAGGCTTGGGGCGCGCTAGCTAAAGTCTGCGTGAGCGACTACGAGATCGCGCAAAATCGCCCCGTACCGACGATAGAAAGCGTGCGGCATATGCGGCAAATTTACGCCGTGAGCGAGCTTTACCTCATCATCGGCGCCGATCATCTAGCAAGTCTAGATAAATGGCACGAGATAGATGAGCTCTTTAAACTAGCAACCTTCGTCGTAGCCAGCCGCGGCGACGTAACCGTGCCTGAAAATTTTAAAATTTTAAACATAAACGAGCCCGTTTCGTCCTCGCAAATCAGGCAAAATTTAGACAAAAGCCTGATGATACCGTGCATAGCGGACGAGGCGGCGAAATTTTACCAAGGAAAAATATGCAAGAAAGAATCGAACGAATCATCAAAATCCTAGACGCCAAAAAGGCCGAAGCCATCGAAGCTATCGACATGAGCGGGCGCGAATACATCGCAAAATGCGTCATCATCGCCACCACGATGGGCGAACGTCACGCCTACTCGCTAACAGACGACCTAAAAGAGGGTCTAAAGGACGAAGGCGAGCAGTTTTTAGGCATCGAAAGCTCAGGCGACTGGGTCGTGATCGACCTAGGCGACATCCTCATCCACCTCATGAGCGCGCAGTACCGCGCTAAATACAACATCGAAGAGTTTTTAAGCAAGCTAAAAGAGGCGAAAGCCTAAGCCAAATTTAGCTTGCCGCGCGGATAGCGTCAAATTTGCCAAAACGCAAAGCGGACGGTAAATTTGACCGAAATCGCGGCCGCCATAAACGGTAAAATTTGCTTGATCTGACAAGGCTACGCGCTTGATTATTTGAGCCAAAAGCCGACGCGCAGGCTTTTTATTTATTTAAATTTGACCGGTTTTAGAAAGCTATTTTTGGAAGCGATTTCGCTGGGCGGCTCCGGGCTAGTAGCGAGCGCGAAGCCCGCAAATTTAATCCACGGAACAAAAATGGAATTAAAAATTT
>CAUSIL010000282.1:0-2503 GCA_963531395.1 uncultured Campylobacter sp. | reverse complement strand
GCGAATGACCTTATCTACTCTTTTGACTTTTTGAAACGTTATGATCGCCGTTTTCGTGGCTAACGTTTGGACTGCGGCCTTTGCGGTTTGCTCGTTTGTCGCATCGACTTCGATAGCATAAACGGCTCTTAGATACTCGCCCAGCTGCTTAAGCTTTTCATAAACGCCTGCGTCGTTGTATTCAGGCGCGGCGATAAATTTAGGCTTTGCCATTACCACGTTTTCGGCTTTTTTTAGCGCGTCAATAGCGTTTAAGCAAGATGTTAAATTCTCCTGCTTTTTTGCGCTCGCGTCGCTATTTGTGCTTTGCTTAAACGAGCTTAGCACTACTTGCGTATGAATTCCGCATGCCTTTAGGTCTTCAAGCGCGTTTTTAATCGTGCCGCCCTCCACTGCTTTAAGCGCATCCTCGACGGTGCTATAAACATAAAGCCCTGCGACTAGCTTGCTATCGTCGCCGACTATTGCTATCGGGCGGCGATTGTTGATCTCGTATGGGTTTAGCGAGCCGTTATAAAGCTCGACATTGACGCCGTATTTACTTGGCATTTTTTACCTCACTTTCTAAAATTTATTGATTATTTCCACTTGAAGCTCTTTGTTTAACGTTAGAGCCAAAAAGCTTTTTAGCGTGCTGAGACTGTTTAAAACACCCTCATCGCTAAACGTAGAGCCTAAAAGTATGCATCCCTCGGTATGTTTCGGGTAATTCCCAGAATGTATCTCTATATAACGGTCTTTAGGCACTTTTTCGTTGTAAAGCACCGGCAAAACACGGTTAAATCTGGCCGAATGATGCCAAAACACGTCATAAATGCCCTCAGGTATGCGTCTATCTTTGCCGCGCGCGGTAGTATCTGGTTCTGCAGGCTCTAGGGTGTAGCCCTCTAAAAAGATCTTTCCGTTAAAAAGCAGCTCAAATTTGCCGAGCGTGCCGTCTTTGATATTTTTAAACCTCGTGATTTTTAGCTTCATTTTAAATTCCTTTCATAGTCGCTCATTTCATCGCTGTAGTCTTTTGAGGCGATTGCGTCTATCTTTTTATCTGCGGCTTTGTTGATTTTTCGTCTAACCCATTCTGCACCCATAAAGGCGATAATCCCGCCGATAGCTAGCGCAAACTCAACGTCGTGTATAAAAAATTTCACGATCGCAAATGTAGCCCAGCAAAGAAACATAGCCGTAAAAGTAGCGGCGGTAAAAGCCCACTTGGTGCGATGTTTTCTAGGTTCTCCGTCTTCATTGAGTAGTCCTAAAATGCCGCCTATCGCGCCGACTAGCAATACCCAGAGCAGATATAGGTATTCTTTACAGAGAGGGCTCATCCTATCGCCGCCCCAAAAATCAAAGCAAGTATGACCGCTAAAGCTACCTCTAGCACTCTTTTTTTGCCGATCCTAAAGCCCATGATTTTTCGAATTACTAGCTCACTCATCGCCTATTTCCTTGCTCTTTTCGTTAGCTTGCGACGCGCAGCCCTTTAAAAGCTCCTCGCAAATTTTATAGTATTGCATCAACTCGCGCGCGGTTTGCATATTTTCATGATCGTATTTTGGCTTATTTGGCATTTTATTTATACAACGTATCGGAACGAATTTTCTCATTTTGAACATCCTTTCAAAAGCCTATCCGCCGCTACGGCGTATTCCATAAGCTCTTTAAACGTCTGCGGATCGTTTGGGTCGTATTCTGGCGGCGTAGGCAAATCCTCGCGCTTTATACAAGCTACGGGCGTTTTTACCTCTTTATACTCCGTACGGGTGATGATTTGCGGCTCTTTGCCCGCACACCCGGCTAGCATTAGCGCGCAAGCTAGCACGCATAGGGTTTGAGTATTTCTCATCTTTCCCCCTTAAATGCCTTAGCCGCTACGCTCGCCGTATCCTCGTAAAATTTCAGTTTTTCTTGGCACTGCGCGTCTTTAGCGGGCGCGGCTAGTTTTTCAAATCTCGCTCTTGCTTGTTTGGCTTCTTTGATAGCGTCTTGCTTTTTTACCTCCAGCGCTTCAAATTTAGCGTTTTGCAGGTCTATACGCATATTGCACTCGCTCACGTTCGCCGCGTAAATTTGATTTGCTGCCTCTTTGAGAGCTAGTTCTTTTTCGGTTTTTTTTAGTTCGTCTTTGACATCTTGTGTCTCGGCTTTTGCGCTATTTAGCGCGCCGTTTAATCGCCAAATTTCAAGTCCGGCGCCGCCTAAAGCTATCACGATCACGACGCCGACTGATACCATAAATTTAACGCTTAAAAAATTCATTTTTAACCCTTTAATACGTCTACGATTACGACTATTGCTATAATGGCCGCCGCAATAATCGCAAAAGTCTCAATTGATGTTTTCATTGTTTTACTCTTTTTAGCGGATGAAACGCCCAAACGGTCTTTAGCACCTTTTTATCGCCGTCTTCGATAAATTCGTGCCAATTTTTGGGATTTGCGCCGGCTATGTCCATGAGCTTCCACCCCACGTAAATGCGGCAATAAAAGCCGCTTAAAAAGCCCGT
>CAUSIL010000281.1:0-2504 GCA_963531395.1 uncultured Campylobacter sp. | reverse complement strand
GCTAGCTTTGCCGTACGGAGCGGTTTCAGGATTTGCGATCGCGATGGCTTTTAGACCTTCTACCGCATTTATGCCCTTAGCTAGATCGATATCTCTGATTGTAAATAGCGCAAGCGCGCCCTGAGCGTATACTACGGGCTTGGTTACGGCAAATTTAGTGTCGTATAGATCCTGGGCGAAATTCATGTCAGCTCCCATAAAAATATCCACTTCTTCTCCGTTTTTAATTTTGGTGGATAGTACCCCGCTAGCCATGAACGCTGCATTAATGGTTGTGCTTGGATTTGTTTTGGTAAATTCTGTTTTTAGCTCTTTAAAGACATCCTTAAGATTTGCTGCGGCAAATACGTTGATCTCGCCCGCGTTTAGGTTAAAAGCGGCGATGGCCGCAACTACTAACGAAAAAAATATTTTTTTCATTTTTATACTCCTATTATGATTTGACTTGCTTTAATGATAGCGGTGAGCTCGTCGCCCACGCCGATGCGCATTTGCATCGCGCTTTCTTTGGTGATGATAGAGGTTATCGTCTGATGATTGCTGATTTCTAGTACGATTTCGGCGTTTACGGAGCCGATTTTAGCCTCGATAACGCGTCCTTTTAGTAAATTTGCCGCGCTTAGTTTTAGATTTTCCTCTTTTGCGAGCATTACGCTTGGAGCTTTAAAGATAAATACGACTTTTTTGCCGACTTTTAAATTTAGATTTTTTTCAGACTCGACCGTGACGTTAGCGCGTAAAATTTCGCCGTTTGAGAGTTTGGCGCTGATTTGCGAATTTACCGCGCCCGTTTTTATCTCCGTGATCTCGCAGCTTAGCTGGTTTCTAGCACTTAGACTCATGCTCATGCGCTGTAAATTTAAAATTTCGTTCGTATCAACGTTTATATTTGAACAAACTTTTTCTAAAAATATCTTTTGGCTCTCTAGCATCGCGTCGTATAACGCGATCATCTTTTTGCCGTATGGCGTGAGCTCTGAGCCGCTGTTTTTCTTGTTGCCTTCGGCTCTTGCGATTAGCGGTTCGTCTGAGCGGTTATTTAGTGCATCTAGGCTATCCCATGCGTTTTTGTACGAGATGCCGACATACTCGGCCGCTTTTGTTATGCTTTTGGTGTGCTCTACAGCCTTTAAAAGCTCTATGTGCTTGGCTAACACCGATACGCCGCTATCTAAAAATAGCTCTAAACTAACGTCTGCTTTCATGAAAATCCCCCAAATTCTATCAATATAAAAAAATAATTTGCTAGGAAGTATATTTAAATATATATGAAAAATAACTTAAATAAACTTCGTAATACCGGGCATTTTGAAATTTATAAATTTAAAAGCTACATTGAGATAAAATCCTAGATTACTGCCTTTGCAGACTTGAAATTCGGAGATTCGATGAGAAAAATTTTACTCTCTTTTTTGCTCGTTTTTAGTTGCGTTTTTGCCGAACAAACGCAAGAAAAGGGCGAATTTGACGACGAATTTACGCAGCCTAGCGAGATTTTCGATCCGCTTAGCGGTTATAATAGAATGATGACCGGTTTTAACGATTTTATGTATGTAAACGCCATCCATCCCGCGGTAAAAGGATACAACTACGTGGTGCCTGAGGCCGCAAGAACCGCCGCGGGAAATTTTTTTGACAACCTTTTGTATCCCGTCCGCTTCGTAAATAACGTCTTGCAGCTTAAATTTAGCGAGGCGGGCGAGGAGACGCTAAGATTTTTGGCAAATACGATTATCGGATTTGGCGGGTTAACCGACGGCGCAAAATACTACAATCTGCAACGCCACGACGAGGACTTGGGCCAGACGCTAGGCTACTGGGGTGTAGGCAGCGGATTTCACGTGGTTTTGCCGTTTCTGGGGCCTTCAAATTTACGCGATATGGCAGGCATGGTCGGGGATTATTACCTAGATCCCGTCAGCTACGTAAAACCTATGCTAGATTCGTTTGCGATAAAGTCTTTTCGACAAGGCAATCTTTTGTCTTTGCACCCAAACGCTTACGACGAGCTTAAAAAAGACGCGATCGATCTGTATCCGTTTCTACGCGACGCATACGAACAGCGCCGAAATCATTTAATAAAGGAATAAAAATGAAGTTTTTAAAAATCATCCTACTTGCGCTTTTTAGCGCGGTTAGCCTCTTTGCGATCAGCGAGGAGCAGATAAAGCCTACGATGCAAAAAGCTACGCAAGACGCTATCGAGGTACTAAAAAACGCAAATTTGAGCAAAGACGAGAAAATAAGTAAAATTTTCGCCGTTTTTGATCCGTATTTCGACTACGAACAGATGTCTAAAATCGCCCTAAGCAAGCGCTATAACAACCTAAGCGCCGAGCAAAAGGTCAAATTTAACAAAGCTTTTGAAGAGAGATTGAAATCAAGCTACATCGATAAGCTTTTAAGCTACAAAAACCAAACCATAAATTTTAAAGACGCGACCAAGCCGAACGAAAATCGCTACTACCTAAATGCCGATTTAGTCGGAGAGGACGGTAAAAACT
>CAUSIL010000280.1:0-2511 GCA_963531395.1 uncultured Campylobacter sp. | reverse complement strand
TAATGTTAGCAAATACCCAGTAAAAGCCGCCGTCAAAGCTCTTGTTTTTAACAAACGCAAAGATTTCCTGCTTTGCCTTGATACGCTCCCACAGCAGCTTAAACACGATGCGCGGCATATCGGGATGCCTGATGATGTTGTGCGGCTTGTGCAAAAGCTGCTCTTGCGTAGCACCGACGATTTTTAAAAACGGCTGATTATAGTAGGTTATCCTGCCCTTTAGATCGGTTTTTGATACGATAAAATCTTCTTCATTTACGAAATATTCTTTATTCTCGTTCACTTTATACCTTAAATTTTTCGGCAATTATAACCAAATATTACGCAAATGTAGCTTACTAGCCTTTTCAAATTTAGCATTCGGCGAGCATGGTAAGCGTCTTTTAGGTTAAATTTTACGCCGTAAATTTAAGGGTAGGGCGAGCGGATTTTGCTATGTAGATTTGAGTGAGATTTTGAAAAAACTCGGCGGCAAATTTAACTCCGCCGCCGAGCCAAAAAAGGCTTAAATTTAGATCGCTTTTAGCAAAATTTTAGTTAGCTTTTTGCTAAACGCCGACGGATCGTCGATCGCGACGCCTTCGTTTAACTTAGCCATATCTAAAAGCAGCTCCGCCGCATCGTAGATCATCGCCTCGTTTTGAGATAGCTTTTCAAAGAGTTCGTGCTTTGGATTTATCTCTAGTATCGGTAAAATTTTACCCGCGCTATGCCCCATCTGCTTTAGCATCATCTGCGTAGCGTAGTCGGGATCATTTTTATCATAGACGATTACGGCGGGGCTTTGGCTTAGGCGTGAGCTTAGCTTTACGTCCTTGACCTCGTCTTTTAGGATCTCTTTCATTTTAGCTAGCAGCGCGGCGAATTTACCCTCGTCGGCTTCGTCTTTTTCTGGTTTGATCTCGGCGTCGATATCGGTATGATTTACCGCTTTTATCGGTGTTTTGTCGTAGTCTTGCACCATCGGCATGACGATAGAGTCTATCTCCTCGTCCATGATGAGCACTTCTATCCCTTCAGCCTTAAAGCTCTCTAAAAGCGGCGAATTTCTTAGCATCGTTTCGTTATTTCCGCTGATGTAGTAGATTGATTTTTGACCGTCTTTCATCGCGTCTTTGTACTCTTTTAGGCTGACTAGTCCCTCGCGCTTGCTTGATTTAAAGAGGCAAAGGTCTAAAATTTGCTCCTTTTCGCTGCTAAATCCGTAAAGCCCCTCTTTGATAACCTTGCCGAATATTTTATAAAATTTGATGTATTTTTCTCTATCTTTTTCTTTTAACTTGGCTAGCTCACCTAGGATTTTCTTGACGCTTTGCTCTTTTACACTGCGCATTATGCTGTTTTCTTGCAGGATCTCGCGGCTGACGTTTAGCGGTAGGTCCTCAACGTCAATTATACCTCGGACAAATCTAAGATACGGCGGCAGCATCTCTTTGGCGTCGTCGCTGATAAATACGCTTTTGACGTAAAGTTTTACGCCGCTTTGATAATCCACGCGAAATAGATCAAACGGCTCTGACGCCGGCACGAAAAATAGAGTAGTGTACTCGATCTTGCCCTCGGCTTTGGTATGCACGCAGAGTAGCGGATCTTCGCTATCATGCGAGATTTGTTTATAAAAGTCGTTATAGTCAGCCTCTTTTAGCGCGCTTTTGCTCATTTTCCAAAGTGCGGAAGCCTTATTTATCTGCACGTTTTTGGTCTCGTACGAGCCCTCTTTTTCGCTCTCTTTAGGCGGCACGTGCTCTTTTTTATCTGCAAATATCGGGTACGGAATGTGGTTGGAGTATTTTTTGACGATATTTTCGATGCGGTAGGACTCGGCAAACTCGTCATCTTTTAGATAAAGCGTGATCGAGGTGCCGTGGCTATCTTTTTGCGCGGGCGAGATTTCGTAGGTTTTCGCATCCGAGCTCCACATGAAGGCCTCATCGCCAAGCGCTTTTTTGCTAACAACTTCGATCTTATCCGCGACCATAAACGCCGAATAAAACCCGACGCCAAACTGCCCGCTGAGCGCGCTATCTTTTTTAGCTTGGCCGCTTAGCTTGTCTAAAAAGCCTTTCGTACCGCTTCTAGCGATGGTGCCGAGGTTATTTATCAGCTCGTTTTTGTCCATGCCGATGCCGTTATCGCTGATTGTTAGCGTCTTTTTTTCTTTATCTATTTTGATATTGATTCGCGGAGAGTAGCTTAGACTTTTGTATGCGTCGTCCGTGAGGCATAGGTAGTTTAGCTTATCCAGAGCATCGTTTGCGTTTGAGATTAGCTCGCGCAAAAATATCTCTTTGTTTGAGTAAAGCGAGTGTATCATCAAATTTAACAGCTCGTTTACCTCGGTTTGAAATTCAAATTTTTCGCTCATTTTTCGTCCTTTATTTTAAAATTTTGGCAGATTATAGCACAAAGTGCTAAGAATATCTTTAAACTTGATATGATTACTATCAACTTGTCTAAATCGTTATCCTAAATTTAGTTATAAAGACGATATGAATACGAAAGCTAAATTTG
>CAUSIL010000279.1:0-2535 GCA_963531395.1 uncultured Campylobacter sp. | reverse complement strand
TAAACGCCTTGCCGCCAAAATCAGCAAATTTTGAGCTAAAGTCCTCGTCGACGACGTTTTTTAGGGTCTCGTACATCGTTTTGCTCATGCCTTTTACGTCTTTCGTGGCGAAAAATTTATATAAAAATCCAAGGCCGAATAGTTTTAAAAACTTAAACAAAGCGATCTTAAAACGCACCCAAAGCGGCTTTGTAGCTACGATGCCGGCCGAGCTTAAAAGTGCTAGATATTGGGGGTTTAGCAGGGTTGCGACCTTGCCGCCGAAGCTATGTCCGAAGATGATTTTGGGGCTTGCGCCAAGCTCGTCTAAAAAGGATTTTATGATTTTTGCGTAGTCTTTCGTCGCTAGCGCGCCGTGCATACTACTCGCGCCAAAGCCCGGCATATCGACGTAAACGTGTCGCAAATCCTGAAAATACGCTCCAAAAGCCTTTTTCATGATCTCCTTGTTCGCGCCCCAGCCGTGCAAAAATAGCGCGACGTCCTTGTTTGCGGGATTTGTGGTTTCGTAGCTGATGCGGTAAATTTTGCCGCCGTATTTTATCTCTTTGACCGCCATTATTCGCCGCTTCCGGCTCGTTTTTTAGCCTCATAAATGCTTTGCAGTACCTCCACGGCCTCGCATAGGCGCTCGTACTCACCCATGTTTAGCAGTACGGCTTCAAATTTATTATTTTTGACGATCACGGCACGCTTCATATGCGCCTTGCCGACCTTGCCCAAGACGGCGCTAAAATTTCGCACCACTTCGGTCGCCGTGTAAATTTCATCTTTGCTAAAAGTAGTCATTTATGTTCTTTGCGTAAAATTTTGTGTAAAATATAGCGTATCATCCTTTAAACTTAAATTAAAATAGCATATTGTATTATATTTGGTTGATTTTTAGTTAAGTAGGAGAGATTAATGAACAAATATTATACAGTAAAGAAATGTAAAGACAATAATACAGCAAGGCGCGCGTTTTCTATGATCGAGCTTATATTTGTGATAGTGATATTAGGCGTATTGGCTGCTATAGCTATACCTAGGATAAACGCTAGCAGAGATGATGCCTTGGCTGTTACGATGTTTACGAACATAAATCAGGTGGTAGACGAAGTGCAAAACTATTATGCGTCTACGGGTAAGACCGACTTTGCATTTAAAAATATAGCTACCCCCGATAGTCCAGATAGAAGTTACGATATATCTCGACCGCATTTTATCGTAGAGTACGGCGTAGATAACGGCCTTGATCCCGCACCCAGCAGCGGACGCAGATCCAAGTCTTGGCTGTTTATGACAAAAGAGGTTGCAACCATGTACGGCGACTTCGTAAAATATTGCGTGGCACTAAATGTGGGCTACATGTCTAATTCTGATAAATACGGCGTAATCATAAACAACAACTGGCGCCACAATGAGCAAGGAGCTCTACAGCCCGGGGATAGCAGGGTATGCGACAAGTTAAGGACGCTAATAGAAAAGAAGTATAAATCAAAAGATGCGGGGTTTGATATGTATGAGATACCATTCATAAACCAGATAGAGGACTCCATACTCTATCCTCATTGATAAATCGACGGTTTGTCAAACCGTCGTCATCTTTAGGACGCTAAGTCTAAAAATAAAAAGCGTCCTACTTCCGCAAAGGTCTACGACATGCCTAAATTTTATAAACATTTTGAGCTACAAAATTGACTCGATATTTTTTACAATTTGCCTTTTGCGGACGTTATGGAGTTGATAAATTTATAGTCGATATTTATCTCGCGCTCTTTAGGCAAGCTTGCGGCGAGTCGCTCCAGCGTCCCCTCAAAGTCGTCAAATAGATAATTCGCCATACTGCCCGGATTTGGATTTATCTCGTTTAGATAGACTTCGCCGTTTATCTCGAAAAAGTCGCAGCGTATCAGCGCCCCGTCAAAGCCGCAGTTATAGATGCGCTCAAAGCTTTGTTTTAGCTTGGTGGCTAGCTCCGCGCTGATGTCGGCCTCGCGCGCCCTGCTCTCGTTTGAAAAGCTCATATATTTTTGCTCGTAGTCTAGAAATTCCTTCTTTTTGGGCTCTTCGATGATGGAAAATTTTATCTCGCCGTCTGCCTTGCAGCCTGCTAGATTGTACTCCTTTACGCCCTCGATAAAGGGCTCTACTAGTATCTCTTTGTCAAACTCATACGCCACGTCTAGGCCGTACTCTAGCTCGCTAGCGTCTTTTATCACGCTTACTCCGATCGAGCTTCCCAGTCGGAGCGGTTTTAGGATCACTGGTAGCGGCAGGCTAGGCGCCCTTGCTCTGCTTACAACCTCGTAGTTTAGGGTTTTTACGCCCGCTTTTTGCGCGAGTAGTTTGGTTAGCTCTTTGTTGTAGCTTAGGGCGCTAGCTTCCACGCGAGGGCCGATGTAGCTAAGGCCATAAAACTCGAGCAGCGCCGCGATCTTGCCGTCCTCGCCGTCCATACCGTGGACTAAATTTATAAACACGTCCGCTTCGACCTTTTTCTCGCCGAGCAACCCGCCCGCGAAAAATCCGCCCTGTTTTAGAGTGAGCTTTTTG
>CAUSIL010000278.1:0-2542 GCA_963531395.1 uncultured Campylobacter sp. | reverse complement strand
CATTGAGATAAAATTAAATTCGCCGTCAGTAGTTCAAATTTCTCGCCAAATTTATCAGTCGCTCAAAACCCGCCGCATCCACCGCCTGCCCGTCCTGCAAACCCCGTAAAATCTGATATAATAAGCCCCTAAAGGATAAAAATGAAAAACAACCGCATATTTTTCGGGCTTTTGATGCTGTGCGCGCTAGGGCTGGTGGGCTATCTTTTTAAGCCGTTTTTGCTAAATATCTTTATCGCAGCCTTGTTAGCCGTCGCCACCTCAAACGTAAACGTCAAATTTTTGCAGCTAACCAAGGGCAAAAAGACGCTCTCGGCCGCGCTTACGACGCTAGCGCTGTTTTCGCTATTTATCGCGCCGCTTTTGTACGCCGTGATCGAGATCACCAAACACGCTGCAAACTTTAACACCGGCTACATAACAAACACGCTAGATTATTTTCAAAGCGGCAAATTTCAGCTACCAGAACCGATCAAATTTCTAGAACCTAAAATCAAAGAGATAGTCGCCGACATCGACGTCAAGGCTATCTCGGCAAATCTCATCGCAAATTTAGCCGGCATCGGAAAATCAAGCGTAAATTTTCTCGTAGACGTGATTTTTATTCTCGTATTTTTCTTTTTCGCCCTACTTTACGGAAGCGAACTCGTGGGTTACCTAAAAAACGCGCTTCCGATGAAGGAGAGCGAGAGCGAGTTTATCCTCAGCGAAGTAGCCAACGTCATGAGCGTCGTGCTTTACTCTATCGTGATAAACGCGATTTTGCAGGGGTGCCTCTTTGCTATCATTACGATTTCCTACGGCTACAACGGCTTTTTGATGGGCATACTCTTTGCCTTTACTTCGCTAGTGCCGGTAGTAGGCGGCTTGCTTGCTTGGGGGCCTATTAGCCTTTACGAGTTTGCTAACGGCAACACCGCAGCCGCGATCGTCATCGCCGTCTATACCATCGTCGTGATTTCCATCGTCGCAGATACGTTTTTAAAGCCGATCGTGATTAAATTTATCAACGATAGACTCGTAAAAATCCCTACTAAAATAAACGAACTGTTGCTGTTTTTTTCGATGATTGCGGGCATAACGACCTTTGGCTTTTGGGGGCTTATTTTGGGGCCTGCGATCGTGACGTTTTTCATCTCGACGATCAAGCTTTATACATTGCTTAAAGAGCGCGCCGTCGTGTAAATTTGCCTAAAATCGGCGATATTTTTAGCAAATATCACAAATCTAACGCAAATTTTATTATTTTCTGTGCTATAATCCTTAAATAAAAAAATTAATGTTCCGCATTAAATTTGCGAAACGTAAATTTGCTAAATTTAACCAAGGAGTTTTTATGAAACTAGCAAAACTAAGTTTAGCCGCCGTTTTGGCGCTTGGCTTTTTGGGCGCCGCAAACGCAGCCGATACCTTTGCAGAGGCGTTTACTAAAGGAAAACTAGCGGGCAAGATCCAAGCTACATATGTGGATCAAAAAGACGAGCGCGCGCCGATACACGACGAACAGCTGACGTCTATACAGCTTGAGCTTGGATACGTTACCGATCCGTTTTACGGCTTTAGGCTGGGCATTACGGGACAGGGTAATTTCTTGCCGTTTAACAGCATGAGAAAAAGCGGCACCCTATACGACAAAGAGTGGAGAACGCAAGGCGCGGTAATGTCTGAGGCATACCTAGGCTACGGTATAGGGCAGACCGATATAAAATTCGGCCGTCAATACGTAAACACTCCGCTAGTGGCGGGCAATCCGACGCGCGCATTTAAAGAGGCGTTTGAGGGCCTAACGATCGTAAATAAAGACATACCAAACACTACCTTGATCGGCGGCTGGTATTATAAATTTCAAGGCAGAAGCGCCGTCGTAGCAGGCGGCAAAGAGGGGCGCGCTCCGCACTTTAAAGATAGAGTTGTCGTCGGCGGCATGGGGCCAGTGGCGCACGAGTTTGACAATATATTTACCGGCGCGGTCATAAATCAAGGCATCCCGAATCTAAAACTAACCGGCGCATACGCTAGAGTGACCGACCTTAGGCGCGGCGCGCTGCAAGGCGACATCAACTTCTACCTAGCCGAGGCTAATTATAAAGTACCCGTCGGCGACTTTAAGCTCGGTTTTGACGCGATGTACAAGGGCTCTCGCACCACAAGAGGCTTAGAGGATCTAAACTACGACGGAAATATGATCGGCCTAAGGGCTGGGATTTATGATTTTGTTGGCTTTAGCGCCTCTTACGCCTATACGACCGTCGGCGACAACGACGCTTTGGCGTTTGGCCTAGGTAACGGCCCCGGCTCATACACGCTGCTTCCTATCCGCGGACCTTTCGTGTTTACGGGCTATGCTGGTATGAATACGCATAAGCTTTTGTTTGAGTACGACTTTAAAGACGCGGGCGCCGAGGGCTTAAAAGCAAAACTACATCTAGTAAAAGGCAAACAAGACGCCCCGCATCGCAACGCCGGTCCGACCGCGGCTAATACACATATGAACGTCCAAGGCTGGGCGGCGCAGGCTAGCTACGATATGCCGTGGGTCAAG
>CAUSIL010000277.1:0-2575 GCA_963531395.1 uncultured Campylobacter sp. | reverse complement strand
GAGAAGGCGCAATGGGCTCTGAAAACTGGATCGCCGAGTAAAACTCCTCAAGCGCGGAGATAAGAGCTTCTTTGCTAAAAGGTATTTTTAGATGAGGCGAGTGCTCGGCGATCACGAAAACGGGCTTTTTGGCTTCTATCTTTTTATCCGCCACGATAAAATCGCAATCTTTTTTAGGCGAGATAAAATCTCTTAAAAACAGCCTTAGTGACTCCCCCAGCAAAATGCAGTCGCACTCAAATGAAATTTTCACAAATTCTCCTTTCCGCCTTGATTTAGGTCGGATTTTAACAAATTTATGCGAAAATTTAAATTAAGAAAAAATTTGCCCGACGGGGCTAAAAAAATTTGCAAATTTGACGATATAGAAGCTAGCAAACATTTAAAGGAGAAAATATGGAAATTTTCAAAGCGGCAAGCCAGCCGATGGCAAACGCGGTTACAAGCTCGCATGCGCAAAGCTCTACTCAAACTAGAGAGGTCGAGCAAACTCACATCCAGCATGACGCTACGCGTAATTTAACAGAGCAAAATAACGAAACGCTAAGCAAAGAAGTAAAAGAAGCCACCGAAAAACTAAATAAACAAATGGAAGATCTAGGCACCAGCATACGCTTTGGCTATAACGATAAAATAGGCGCGATGTACGTAAACGTAATGGAGATGAAAACGGGCGAAGTTATTCGCAAGATCCCGACCGAGCAGGCGATGAAGCTAAGTGAGTATTTTAAAGAAGCCGTCGGCGTATTATTTGACAAGGAGAGCTAAAATGGCGCTAGGTAAAGTTTCTTCACTCGGCTTTGGAAGCCAAGTTCTAACTCAAGACGTTATAGATAAGCTAAAAGCCGCCGATGAAGCGGGTCAGATAAAACCCGTAACCTCTAAAATCACGGCAAATGCGACAAAACAAAAGGATCTAATGGCTCTAAAGACGCTCATCGGTACTTTTCGCTCCTCGGTTTCAACTCTAGCAGACGATAGCTCGTATCAAAAAAGAACCACCACCGCAGACGGCAAAAGCGCGGAGGTAACCGCAAGCGCGGGCGTAGCGGTACAAGATATCGAAATAGACGTAAGGCAACTAGCAAAAAAAGACGTTTATCAAAGCACCAAATTTGCCACCTCAAGCTCATTTATCGGCAAAAACGGGACATTTGGCATAAAAGTCGGAGGCACGACGCATAAAATAGAAGTAAGAAGCTCTACTACGCTTGAAGAGCTAGCCGATAAGATAAACGAGGTCACAAACGGCGCCGTTTCGGCAAAAGCGATGAAAGTAGGCGGCGAAGATCCGTATCAGCTTATACTGCAATCAAAAGAAACGGGTGCTGAAAACAAGATCGAAATCACCGACGTAGATAGCGACGGGTCGGCTCTAAGCGGCGCATCGGACGTCTTGCAAAAGCTCGGCTGGGACAGCGCAAATATCGCTAGTAATAAAATTTCTACCGCGCAAGATGCCGAGTTCGTCTACAACGGCATCACGATAAAACGAAGCGGCAACGAGGTAAAAGATTTAAATTTAGGAATGACGATAAAGCTAAAAGATACGGGCAAGACGACCTTTAGTATCAAAGAGGACGCAAGTGCTATAAAAGAGAGCATGCAAAGTCTAGTTACGGCGTACAATAATCTTACCAACAACCTAAAAGTCGCCACCGACTACGATAGCGATACGAAAAAATCGGGAACTTTTCAAGGCGTGAGCGAGATAACTGGCATAAAATCGACGCTAAATAA
This sequence comes from uncultured Campylobacter sp., assembly GCA_963531395.1. Taxonomy (GTDB): domain Bacteria; phylum Campylobacterota; class Campylobacteria; order Campylobacterales; family Campylobacteraceae; genus Campylobacter_A. Next base: position 835 of record CAUSIL010000277.1, on the reverse strand, counting down.
AATTTTATTCGCCAATCAAACCTACACCGATAAAAATGGCGTAACCAAAACCGCAAATTTAGCCGACTACGGGCTAAGCTTAAACAAAGAGGGCTTGCTGGAGCTTGATAGCTCAAAACTGGGTAGAAAGTTAGACGAGGATTTGCAAAGCGTCCAAAAGATATTTGCCGGCGGCACGACCTACGGCACGGCTCAGGCCTTTAGCTCTAAAGCCGTAGACGCCGGCTCGCTAACTATCGCAAACGAAGATCTAGTCATAAACGGCAAAAAGATAAATTTACCGGCTACTGCGGCTACGAATACCTCAAAGCAAAATGCGCTGGCTCTACTAAAAGCCATAAACGACGCAGGTATCGCGGGCGTGCAAGCTACTATAGCCTCAAGCGAGGACAAAATAACGCTAAAAACCACAAACGGTACGGCAATAAGCATAAAAGGCTCACCCGCCACGCTAAACGCAGTAGGCCTAAGCGAATCTACGATAACGCCTAAAAGCACGACCGTAAACGGCATCTTTTCCTCGGCGAAAAAGACTGTAGACGGGCTAATCAACTCAAAAAACGGCTCTTTAACCAAATACGGACAAAGCCTGATCGAGGAGAAAAAAACGCTCGATGCCGAAAAAGAAAGGACGCAAAAGTCGCTAGACGCGAAGTACGCCACGATGGAAGAGCGATTTTTAGCATACGATAAGATCATCAGCAAGCTAAATAGCGAATTTTCGTCGCTAAAATCGATGATCGAAGCCGAATATAATAAAAAATAAAGGTAAATTTATGCAATACAACACTGCACACGCTGCGTATTCGCAAAATGCCGTAGGCGGCATCGAGTC
>CAUSIL010000276.1:0-2609 GCA_963531395.1 uncultured Campylobacter sp. | reverse complement strand
GCCGGTGATACCGTCGTATTATGACGTCATAAACCAATAAATTCTTTGTAAATAGCGGCTTGTCTTTTGTTCAAATTTGAAGTCAAATTTATAAAATTTGGCTTCAAATTTTACTCACCGAGACCCGCACCTTGAAAACGTAAATTTAAATTTGCGACGCTTTGCGCTAGCAAAGCAGTGTCGCCACCTCTAACGTGCAGTGGGGTTAGAGAGGGATTCTGCGTCGCTACGCTAGCAGCTGCAAGCAGACGGGAGAGGGGTCTGCCTTCGGCAGCTCTCAAAGAGAGTGCAAGCACAAGGCGAGTGCGTAGCACGACGCAAAGGAAGGCGACGCTCTACTCCACTTTGCTCGTAGCTATAAACAGAGCGTAAGTAGTCCTGCTTGCAGTTACGAGCCGTAGGCGATGTAAAGCCCCTTCCTCTCCCGAAGAAAAAGATTAAATTTTAGAGAAACCAAAATTTAGCACCGCCGAGACTCGGGTCTCGGTGCGTAAAATTTACAAATTTGACTTTAAATTTGAACGAAAAACGATAAGGCGAACTGTTTTTTCGTCAGGCGATGGAGTGGCGATCGAAGCGAGGCAGCAAACTAATTGTCCGTGACCGAGGTCGACTCGGCCGGTAACGAAGTATGGCAGAAAAAGACAAGCCGTTATTAAATTTACTGCTCTCCGAAGTCTTTGCCAAAATCATCTATCTGATTTAAATCCATCGGTTTTAGCTGATTTTTATTTCCTCTAAGTATATCCTCGACCTGCTCTTTTTGCGATCTTTTAGAGCCCGTGGTTTTGACGTTTTTTAGCGCTTCAAGCAGCTCTTCGATATTTGGTTCGCGCACGGTTTTTAGCGAGATGATTAGCACCTCGTCGATATCTATGGAGTGCTTTTTGGCGGTGTATTTAACCAGCGTATCTTTAAATTTTTCCTTACCGAGCGATGTTAGCAGATCCTCGACATAAAAGCTGCCGATAACGACGTTTAGCGCGTCAAGCACGTACGCTTCGTTATCCGCGACGTCGCGCCCCTCTAGACGCAGGCTCACGCTTACTTTTTTGATCGAGTTTTTGGCGTCTCTGGAGTATAGATCGGTTTCAAAATTATCGACATTTAACGTCTCGGCAAAGGCCATAATAGCGGCAAAAACCAGTGCAAAAATCTTTTTCATACGTCTTCCTTAATATTTTCAAATTTGTTTTCAAGATAGAATTTCTCGACCTCTTCGTCTATTTTAACGACGCTTTGCAAATACTCTCTAAACGGTCGAGATTTGCCGTAAAATATCCTCAGCTTTTTGGGATCTATAGCCCGCGATAGCGCGACGTAGAGCTGCCCGTTGGCAAAGATATGATTTAGGTCGCACACTAAATTTTCGATGCTCATGCCTTGGGATTTATGGATCGTGATCGCGTAGGCTAGCTTTAGCGGAAACTGGGTCAAAGACGCCCTTGCGCGCTCTTTTAGATTCTCGCCCTCCATCACGAACTCGCTCATATCAAATCTCGCTCGCTCTACCTCGACGATCTCGCCGTAAGCTTTTTGTACGATGACGCTTTTTATCTCGCCGCCCTCTTTTAAAATTTGCATTATCTGCCCGCGCTCGCCGTTATAGTACTCGCCCCATTTATTTACGGTAAATATAACTTTCGCGCCGATTTTTATATTTAAAATTTCAGGCGCGTAGAGGTTTGCGATCCAGCGATCCAGCGCATTTTCATTTAAATTTTCATCGTAAATTTCCACTAGCGCCTCGGCTCTTTCAAGCGGCGCGGACAGTTTAGAGAGCATCTTGTTATTTAGCTCGTCCGCTTCGTAGTTACGCCCAAAAAGCACGCTCGTATCGTCATCTACCTGCACGCTTGGCACGCGTAAATTTTCGATATATGCAAACACCTCTTCGCTCAGCCGTCCGACGCGAAGCATGGATAAGATATCGTAAAATTTCTTATCCTTCGTGCGTTTTGAAACGACTAGCTCGATATTTTTAAACTCGAATTCATGCCACGAGCTAGAGTTAAAAGCATAAAGAAATTTAAACAGCGAACTGCCGTCTTCGCCGTTTTTTCGCACGGGCGGCAGCTGATAAAAATCGCCCACGAGCATCACTCGCCCGACGAATCGCGAGCTCATCAAGCGGTAATAAATCATATCCATCAGTCCCGCGCTGATCATCGAGATCTCATCTATCACGATGAGATCGCAGACGTCTAGTATCTTTTTTAGTTCGCCGAGCTTTCCGCGCTGTTTGCGGTCGTAGCCGCGCAGCTCCTCGAGGTTTGAGCAAATGCCGAATTTAAAAAAACTATGCACGCTCACTCCGCCGACGTTTACGGCCGCGATGCCGGTGCTGCCCAGCACCACGACATTTTTTAGCTCGCTTTTATAGTGCTTGATGACCGCTTGCGTGAGGTGGCTTTTGCCTACGCCGCCGCGCCCGGTGAGAAAAACGTTTGATTTTTTTAAGATATCTAGCAGCTGGTTTAACACAAATTTCCCTATTTTTTTGTAAAATTATAGCTTATTTTTAAGGAGCTAGATTGAAATTTTACAAATTTATATTTTCCGTAGCGACGGCGCTAGCGATGCTGGGCGGCTGCGCATCGACAAAAGAC
>CAUSIL010000275.1:0-2618 GCA_963531395.1 uncultured Campylobacter sp. | reverse complement strand
TTTATCAAAAACGTAGAGCGCAACAGTGCAGAGGATTACGGCCAAAAAGCCGTTGTAAGCGTATTTGAAGATAGTAAAGACGTTTGCGTTTGACAGCTCCTGCGCGCGGATGAGCGCATAGTGGAAAAACGTCAGCGCAAACAGCCACGCTAGCGTGCGAACGATCCAAAACAGGCTCTGATCGCTCGCTAGAAAACTCGCGCTCGCACATAGGATGCAAACCGCGCCGAGGATGCCTTGCGTTCTTGCTTTATTAAAATTTCTATCCATTTTTCTCTTTCGGCTGTTTTGGTTTTAAATTTATAAAATTTGACGCCCAAATTTGGGTCAAATTTAAGGACTCTTAAAAAAGAAAATATACATAAAATTGTTTTAAACGGTTATTAAATTTGCTACGTTGCAGGCGTTAAATTTGAGCAGTATAGGGATATGAGAAGTCAAATTTGAGGGCAGGGTAAATTTAGCAAATCGGCAAAATTTGCAGGGAAAAAAGCGGCAAATTTGATCTGATTTGCCGCCTAAAAATTAAATTTAGCCCAGCCTTTTATTTAAAATTTGAGAAAATCCCCACAGGTGTCTAGCTTGCGCAAGCTCGGTTTTTTCGAGTTTTGCTACCATCATCTCTTCGTTTTTGCCTAGGCGCGAAACCACCTCGCCAAAGGGGCTAATAAGCATCGAATCGCCGTAAAAACTCCACTGCTCGCCGCTAGCGGCCTTGTGGTTGCCGACGCGGTTTACGCGCAGGACGTAGACGTTGTTTGTAAAGGCGCGGGTTTTTAGCAGCTCCTCCCAGCGCGACTCGCTAAAAAACGTGCACGCGGTAGGAACTACGACGGCATCGACTTTCTTGCGCGCCATATATGCCCACGCCGCGTCAAAATGCACCTCAAAACCAAACATCGCGCCGATTTTAAATTTCTCGTAGCTAAAGACGGGTAAATTTAGCTCGCCATCATCTTTGTTGGTAAAAAATTTCGCCTCGTTCCAGTGCGGGTAGGGCATCAAGATCTGCTGCTCGTAAAAGCGCGAGGATGCCGGGCTAAATCTCGCCGCGACCTTGACGAAACCTTTGCCTTTGGGTAGTACGAGCGGGGCTAGGATTTCTAGATTGTACTTTTGCGCCATCGCGGCAAGCGCGTGTTTTTTGCGCTCGCTTTGCTCTTTGATAAGGCTTTTTGGCATGAGCTCTAGCTCTTTAAAAAAGCTATTTAGCACGTACTCTCCGAGCACCACGAGCCTAGCGCCCTCATCGGCGCAAATCCTAAAATAATAATCCAGCCGCGACTCGCTCATGGGCTGAGTCGGCAGTTGCAAGGCGCAAACGGCTGCGCTACTCATCGTCCGCGTCCTTTACGACTAGCTTTGCGTTTTGCAGGATTTTGTCTGCCTCCTCGAGTAGCTTTTTACCCTCTTTGTGCAGCTTGACGCTTTGCTCTAGGCTTAAATTTTCGTCGCCGAGCTGTTTTAAAATTTCATTTGCTTTGGCGAGTTTGCTCTCAAAATCCTCGCTTAAATTTTCACTCATCTAAAACCTTTTTTATGATTTTTTCAAATTTATCCACTTCAACCAAAAACGCGTCGTGGCCGTAGTCGCTGTCTATCTCGTGATAATCGCACGCCTTGCCGATACCCTGCAGCGTCTCGTACATCTGCCGCATACAGCTTGGCGGAAACAGCATATCGCCGCTAAATGCTATAAGCGTAACTTTGGTGCAAATGGGCGAAAGAGCGTGCGCTAGGTCGTCGTAGTGGCGCGTGCAGTCAAAGATATTCATCATCTTTACGATGTAAAGGTAGCTCAGCGGGTCAAAGCGCTTGGGAAAGCCGCGGCCGTTGTACTCCATATAGCGATCGACCTGAAACCGCCCCGTAAGCTCGTAAAGGCCGTCGGTCTCGACGTAGTTGCGGCCGAATTTGGAGTCCATGGAGCTAGGAGAAAGAAAGCTGATATGTCCGGCCATGCGTCCTAGCGCCATGCCGGTTAGTCCCTGCACGGCGATGTCGTTTTCGTCGTACTGGCCGTCTTTGAAGCCAGGATCGCGTAGGATGCCCTCGATCGCGATTTTGTTAAACGCTATCGCCCAGGCCTTGCACTGATAGGTGCTTGCTAGGATGATGACGTTTCTAGCGAAATTTGGAAACTCGATCGCAAAGCAAAGCGCCTGCATACCGCCTAGGCTACCGCCCACGACCGCATGCGCTCGCTCGATGCCTAGGTGCTTAAAAAGCCTCATCTGCGCCTTTACGACGTCGCTGATGGTTAGCACAGGGAAGCGCAAACGATACTGCTTGCCCGTGCTTTTTTCGATACTGAGCGGATTTGTCGAGCCGAAATTTGAGCCGAGGATATTTACGCAGATGACGAAAAATTTGCTCGTATCTATGCCCTTGCCCTCGCCAACCAGCGCGTCCCACCAGCCGAATTTCTGCTCGTTTTCGTATCTGCCTGCGGCGTGGTGGCTACCAGTTAGGGCGTGACAGACGACTATGACGTTGCTTTTATCTTGGTTTAGCTCGCCGTATGTTTCGTAAGCGAGCTCAAATTCGGGTAAAATTCGGCCGCTCTCCAGATAGAGCGGCTCATTAAATTTTACTTTGCCGGTTTTTAAATTTAGCAC
>CAUSIL010000274.1:0-2621 GCA_963531395.1 uncultured Campylobacter sp. | reverse complement strand
GACGCTACACATCATCGCCGAAGCGCAAAAAGCGGGGGCGACGGGCGCCTTTATCGACGCCGAGCACGCTCTAGACGTGAAATACGCGGCAAATTTGGGCGTAGATACCGAAAATCTCTACGTCAGCCAGCCGGACTTCGGCGAGCAGGCGCTTGAGATCGTAGAAAACCTCGCTAGAAGCGGCGCGGTAGAGCTGATCGTCGTGGATAGCGTCGCGGCTCTAACGCCAAAAAGCGAGATCGAGGGCGACATGGGCGATCAGCACGTGGGGCTTCAGGCGCGACTAATGAGCCAAGCGCTACGCAAACTCGCTGGCGTCGTGCACAAGATGAACACGACCGTGATATTTATCAACCAAATTCGTATGAAAATCGGTGCGATGGGTTACGGTACGCCTGAGACCACTACGGGCGGTAACGCGCTTAAATTTTACGCATCCGTGCGCCTAGACGTGCGAAAAATCGCCACTCTAAAACAAAACGAAGAGCCTATCGGCAACCGCACAAAGGTAAAAGTCGTGAAAAATAAAGTCGCGCCCCCGTTTAAAACGGCGGAATTCGACATAATGTTCGGCGAGGGCATCAGCCGCGACGGCGAGATCATCGACTACGGCGTGAAGCTCGATATCATCGACAAAAGCGGCGCGTGGTTTAGCTACAAAGCCGCCAAAATCGGTCAAGGCCGCGAAAACGCAAAAGCCTATCTCAAAGAGCACCCCGAGATATCAGACGAGATCGTAGCGACGATAAAAAGCTCGATCGGCCTAGATAAGCTAATAAGCGGTGCGGGCGGCAAAGATAGCGACGACGAAAGCGAAAGCATAGAAGAAAATACGGAGGAATAAAATAATGGTATTTATAGAAGACGTAACCGCGATAGAAGTACTTGATAGCCGCGGCAATCCGACCGTGAAAGCAACCGTGGCTCTAAGCGACGGCACCGTAGCAAGCGCGGTAGTGCCAAGCGGCGCAAGCACGGGCAAACGTGAGGCGCTGGAGCTTCGCGACAAAGACGAAAGATACTGCGGCAAGGGCGTGCTAAAAGCGGTAGAAAACGTAAATTCGCAGATCGCCGAAGCCGTGATCGGGCTGGATGCGTTTGATCAAAAGGCGCTTGATGACGAGATGCGCGAGCTTGACGGCACCGATAACTACTCGAATTTGGGCGCAAACGCCGTGCTTGGCGTATCCATGGCGGTAGCGCGCGCAGCGGCCAAAAGTCTTGACGTGCCTTTATATCGTTATCTTGGCGGCGCAAACGCTAGCGTACTGCCGGTGCCGATGTTTAATATCATTAACGGCGGCGCGCACGCGAACAACAGCGTGGATTTTCAAGAATTTATGATTATGCCGTTTGGATTTGATAAATTTAGCGACGCATTGCGAGCGGCGACCGAAATTTACCACACGCTAAAAGGCCTTCTAAACGCGGCCGGTCACAGCACGGCGGTAGGCGACGAGGGCGGATTTGCGCCAAATTTAAACGATAATGAAGAGCCGATCAAACTAATCATGCAGGCCATCGAAAAAGCGGGCTACAAGGCCGGCGAGCAGATCAAGCTAGCCCTTGACGTGGCTGCTAGCGAGCTGTACGAAAACGGCAAATACAAGCTAGAAGGCAAGGAATTTTCAAGCGAAGAGCTGATAGAGCGATACGCGCAGCTTTGCGAGAAGTATCCGATATTTTCGATCGAGGACGGCCTGAGCGAGGACGACTGGGCGGGCTGGGCGAAGCTAACTAGCAAACTAGGCTCTAAGGTGCAGCTCGTGGGCGACGATCTTTTTGTAACGAACGAGAAAATTTTACGCGAAGGCATCCAAAAAGGCGTAGGCAACGCAATCCTAATAAAACCGAATCAAATCGGCACGGTTAGCCAAACCATGCAGACGATCCGCCTAGCTCAGCGCAAAGGCTACCGCTGCGTGATGAGCCACAGAAGCGGCGAGAGCGAGGATAGCTTTATCGCGGACTTTGCCGTCGCGATGAATACCGGCCAAATCAAAACGGGCGCGACCTCAAGAAGCGAACGCAACGCCAAATACAACCGCCTGCTTGAGATCGAGCGCGAGACGGACGAGTTTTTGGGGCATGAAATTTGAACGAGGCGCAAGACGAATACGTCGAGAAAAAGCCGTTTGATTTCAGGCTTTTTTTTAGATTTATGCTTATAGCGTTTTGCGTGGTTTGTTTTGGCGTTTACGTCGGTAACATAGTTTTTGGCAAGCGCTCGCTAGACGTGATGCTAAGCCTGCAAGATCAGCGCGCTCGGCTGCAAGAGGATATCGAGACGCTAAAGGTGCAAAACGCCCAGCTGCAAAAGGCGTATTTCGAGCTAAAAGAGCTTGAGCCCGGCAGCGGCGGGTAAATTTAACTTTATAAATTTAAAAACGGGGGAGTTATGAAAATCGGTAAAATTTGGCTTTTGGCGCTGGCCTGTGGGCTAGCTTTGGGCAGAGAAAATCCCTTCGCGCCCTCTAGCGAACTAAACGCGAACACGGCTAGCACCAACGTCGTAGAAAATTTGCCTCCTTTTGAGAAGCAGAGTTTTAAATTTCCCGCCGACGCTAGAAACTTCATCTCCGTCACGCTAAAATACAAAAGCGTAGACGGCAGCGTCAAGG
>CAUSIL010000273.1:0-2621 GCA_963531395.1 uncultured Campylobacter sp. | reverse complement strand
CTGCGAGCCAAACACCCTTTAAAGCCTCATCACGAAAAGCTAAGCTTCACCTGTCTTGATTGTCATGAAGGACAAGGAAACGACGCTAGTAAATTTAAATCTATCGGTGATAAAGGCTGTTTGTCCTGTCACGGCGACAAGAAAAAGATAGCTAAAAGACTAGAATACATGGATCTGCTAAAAGCAAATCCCCACAACTCGGTTCACGACGGCCCTACGCTATACTGCGACGAGTGCCACAACGAGCATAAAAAATCAACCAATATGTGCACGGAGTGCCACGAACACGAAGTTCCGCAATGGATGGGGGTAACGCCATGAAAATTTCAAAGAAAGTACTAGCGCTTATTATATTAGTAAGCGGCATTATAGGGTTTTTAGTCGTACTTCCCGTGCATTACGCCCTAGAAGAAACTAGCGGAGAGAAGTTTTGCGTAGTGTGTCACGAGATGGATCCTATGGTTATAGCTTATAGTAGCGATGTTCACAGCGGCAAAGGCAAAAGCGGAGTAAGGGCTAAATGCGTAGACTGCCACATACCTCACGACAACCTAGCTAAATACGTTTTAACTAAAGCTAAAAACGGACTAATGGAGGGATACGTTCATTTCTTTAAAGACCCGGAGGCTATAGACTGGCATAAAAACAGAGAGAAAAGAGAGCACTTCGTATTTGACAACGGTTGCGTTAGCTGCCATACGAATTTGGTGGATAATAAGCTAACAAGCCCGCAAGCTCAAAATATGCACGCTCACTATCAAAGCTTGCTAAATACCGATAAGCAACTAACCTGCGCTAGCTGTCACGCCGAGGTAGGCCACAGCGGGCTAAACAATATGCTAAACTACTGGAAGCCTGAATACAAAATCTACGAAAAGAAAGCCGCAATCAAAAAAGAAGAGATAAAGAAGGCTTATTTTGGGGAGGATTACGTAGCGCCAAAAGTAGAAAATAAAGAAGGCAATGCCACCGAAAAGTAGGCTAAAATGAAGAAAATTTTGCTCGTTAGCGACGACGCTCAGATGCAGCTAAACCTCAACGCCGCGCTTTACCGCTTTAACATCCGCATAGTTCGCTTTGAAAATTTAAGCGAGCTAAAAGAGGATTATTATAGCGGCAACCGCTACATCTTTTACGTTATCGACGTAAAGACCAAGGATCTGGCAAATTTCGACTCGGTCAAATTTCTGCGAGATAACGGGAGCCTAACTCCCGTTATGATCCTTGTAGATAAGGCAATACCAGCGCTTTATAAGAAAATTTACTACGCCAAATACGACGACTTTATGGTTAAGCCGTTTTTGCCGGAGGAGTTTTTGTTTCGGGTATTTAGAAACTGCCGAATTTTGCTCGGAAGCAAATTTGAGCTAAAAAACGGCGCTATCTACGACAAAAACAGCCTTACTCTGCACATAAACGGCACAAATATAATGCTCGGCAAAAAAGAGGGATTGTTTTTAGAAATTTTGGCCAAAAACGCCCCGCACGTAGTAACGATCCAAGAGCTTGAGTGGAGTATCTATAAAGACGAAGAGGTATCGTCCGATCGCCTGCGCTCGCTCGTGCGTCAGCTACGCGCGAAGCTGCCCTTTGAGCTAATTAAAACCGTGCGCAGTATCGGATATAGCATAGACGGGTAAATGCGCCCGTCTTTTGCGCTAAATTTAGCCCGCTAAATTTACGCCGCCTCGTAAAATAAAAGCGCGGATTTCTCCTTTTTGAGTTATAATTGCGATAGATTATCATAAAGGAGAGGTCATGCAAGCAAAAAAGGTCAAATTTAACGACGCGATTTCAGAGACGCTGTTTATAAATTTGTATTTTCGCGCGCTGGATAACGACGAGCCGGATCCTATACTGGGCGATCCTTTTTCGCGCCCGGTTATGCAGCGCATAGATTATGATTTCGCCAAATTTAAAGGCGGTAAATTTAGCAAAACCGGCACCGTGATTAGAGCGCGGTTTTTCGACGACGAGATTTTAGATTTCGCTCACAAAAACGCGGGCGAAAAGCTAGTCGTAGTCCAGATCGGAGCGGGGCTTGATACGCGTCCGCTAAGGCTTGAAAAGCAGATGTCTAACGCCTTGTTTTACGACCTTGATTTACCCGACGTCATAGATTTGCGCGACGAGCTAGTGCCCAAATCCGCGCTAAATTTTAGCCTCAAAGCCTCGATGTTTGAGACCGCGTGGATGGACGAACTGCGCGCGCGGCACGAGGGGGCGAAGTTTATCTTCGTGCTAGAAGGCGTGGCGATGTATTTTAGCGAGCCCGAAATTTCGGCGTTTATGCGAAATTTAGCGCAGAGATTTAGCGGCGTAGTTATGCTTGATTTGCTCAGTCGTTTCGCCGCTAGCATAGAGCCTAAAAAGCACGACGTACTGCGCTATATCGCAAATCCGCCTAAATTTAAACTCGGCATCGACGACGAGAGATCGCTTGAAGCGTGGGACGAGCGCATTAAGCTTTTAAAAACGGGCGTGATGATGGACATAAGGCCCGAGAAATGGTGCCTTGCGGCGAAAATTTTCCGCATTTTTAGCAAGATCAAAAACTCGTGCAAGATGTGCGTCTACGGGCTAAATTTAAGCTAAATTTGCGCTCGGCGGCCAAATTTGCC
>CAUSIL010000272.1:0-2659 GCA_963531395.1 uncultured Campylobacter sp. | reverse complement strand
GATACCCTCTTCAAGGCACCCAGGATATAAATTTAACCGCAGAAGGTCTAAAAACCCTAGAAGTAGCCGCTACTTCCGGAGGCAAGATAATCACTACTAGAAACGTAAGCCTAACGTCTACTACGGATAAAGAGGGTGCTAGCGTTTCTTACGGTTTTATAGGTTATCACGATACCGTTCCCGCAAATGTATATAAAGTAAATAATGCAACTATAAATGCTACCGGACAAAAGACGTTAGACGTTGCTTCAATTAATGCTGTAGGGGACGTAAATTTAACCACGCACTTTACGCAGGAAGGTTCAAGAGCTAGCTACGGAGCCAATAATAACGCCTATACTATAGGTAGAAACGTTACCATAAAACATACCTCCGAGGCGAACGTAACTGACGGCGAGCTGTATGTGAGAAATCTTTTAAAAGCTAGCGGCGACCTAAACGTAACCGCTAGCGGATATAAAACACTAAAGATAGGCGACACGACAAACGCTACTCAAGTAGGAGGTGCCGCAAATATCAATACCGCAGCTACCGTAGCCGGCAGTACGACTACTTTCGTAATGGGTATAACCGGAGCCACTAACGGTATAAACATAAATGCAAGCGCATCTAGCGGGGTGAGAGATGCCGTACTATCATATGGATCTTTGGTAGCTAATGCAAAAGATATCAACATAACTACGACGAATCAAAAGACTGTTACGATCGGGGCTATAAATGCCGGCGGAAATACTGCTGCTACCAGAGGAGACGTAAATATTTCCATGACTACAGATATAGACGGTAGCGCCGTAACTACGGGTCGCATTTCATCTAATATGAAAAACGCTACCTTGAAATTTGAAGGACAAAAAACCTTGACCGTCGGTGACGTAGTGGCAGAGGAGTATTTAACCTCGGGAGTTAAAAATTTCGGTAAAATAAATATCGACGTCAAGGGCAACGGAAGTGAAGCAGCAGCTACTTTCGGTAACATATCCGGCGTAAATGTGGCTTTTAATGCAAATAACCTAAAAAATCTCACCTTGGGCGCGGTAACTTCCGAAAAAGACTTAACTATAAAAACAGGAACAAATAATAACCTAGATAAGGTAGTATTCTTGGGTAATATAACCGGCAAAACTGTGAACATAGATGCGTCGAATGCAACCGCTCCTCTTACGGATACGGATACTTCAACTCCTACGCCGCCTATTGTAAACGTATTTGTAAAGAGTGAGGCGAATATAAAAACTTACGGAGCCGATTCTCTAAATACTTTCCTTATTAAGCTTAATCCTACGTTAGCATCGGAGAAGGACTTTACGGCAAATTTAACGAATGTGCGGGGTCTCATAAACTCTAACGCGAGTGCTAATAGCATAACGGAAACATTGACCGTAAAAGGCGGCGTAACAAATCCAGATAGCGTAGCAGTAGCATATAACCCCGCCGACTACGGAGGAATGTCTCTAGCTAATTATGCAACGCTAACTATAGAGACGGGCAATATGACGGCTCTAAAAAGTATAGATTATAGCGCCTACCATAATACTATAGGTCAAGCCCACGTCCAAGCGACAAATGAGGCGCTGGAGACTATCATAGGCTCTAATACCACTAGAACCTATATAAATGTGGTTTCTGCGGGTTCATCTACTAAGATAAAGAACATAAAGACTGGTGCCGGAAACGATCTTGTGGATTTTCAAAAAACCCAAGAAAATAACGTGAGTGTAGAGCTAGGCGCAGGCAATGATGAAATACGCCTACAAAGCGCCCTAACGGCGAATAAAAAATTCGAAATCAGCGGCGGAGCCGGTAATGATAAATTTATCTTGGGAGCCGCCAAAACAGACGCTAACGCTAGTAAATACGTAACCATCACGGATATAGCTAGGGGCGATAAGATAGATTTGGGAACGGCTACGGCTTTTGAAAAATATACCGCTACTAACCTAGATAGCGAAGCCACCCTAAAAGATGCGATAAATAAGGTTTTAACAAGTAGCGGCGCTAATGTGGCTAATAAAATTTGGGCTTTTTCTTACGGTAACGAGACTTATCTAGTAAGAGATGACGACGGCAACAACACGGCTCTAAGCGCAAGCGATAACCTAGTTAAGCTTGCCGGTCTAGCACACTTTGACTACTTTAGCACAAATCTAAACTCAAACGTCCTAGAGATAACCAACGCGTAATCTAAATTTAAAGGAGCAAAATCGCTCCTTTACTAACCTGCGGGACTAAATTTAACGTCCCGCAAGCTTCTTTAAATCCGCCCGTAAAATCAAAAGCGATCCATAATCCGTCTAAATTCGTTTATCTTTAAACCGCGTATGGTTTTGCTGCAAATCGCTACTAGACTAAAGGCTTAAAGTTTTGGCGTTAGTAAAAGTCCTGCCGTATCCTTTAGGCGGCTACCAATATACCGTAACAGTTTAAGAGCTTTGTTAAATTTGATCCATTTCTTACAATTTTTGAATTTATGATTGTTTTGATGTTAAATTCTAGAAAACGAATTTTAACATTAACTTTAAATATCTCTAAATTTAACCTCTATTTTTACATTTGCTAGAATTTTTAAAAACATTTTTTGTATTTTTATGGTAAAATCGCGTATTTTAAAGATACCCAAACCTCAAGAAACACATTAAAAAGGAGTCCTTAATGGCAGTAA
>CAUSIL010000271.1:0-2661 GCA_963531395.1 uncultured Campylobacter sp. | reverse complement strand
TATGATAAAGTATTGGAAATAAACCGAGATAGAAATATCTCTTATAATAAATCAAGATATATATATTTTGAATTACTAAATTTAAAGCCTATTATTTTGACACAGGAGTCTGTAAGCGTAAATTTAGATAAAAATAGTGCGGGATTTACTACTCCGATAATTCAATTGGTAGGCGAGCATGAGTATTATCTATATAATGGAGATGGCATAATTCTAGATAGAAATAAATTGGCTTTTACCTACATCTATCTTTTTGATAACGAAAAATTTATGGAGCAAATAAATAAAGAATTAAGTTGGTATGAGAACCATAAATCAGATCTTAAACAAAATATTAGCTATTTAGAATTTGATAACTGCGGTACTACTAAAACCAATATAGACAAAAGTGTTGAGAGTATGATAAAAGAATTGGCAGATATGCCATGATAAAACGTCAAGGAGTACGCAAAATATAGTGAACACAGAATTTCACAGGATGGCGAGGTATTTGCTGGCGGTGCCGATGGTTTTCTTGCTTGATTGGTGGGCGGCGGCTTTGATTTTGGCGGTTTTGCCTTTTGAAGGCGCGCTAAGGATCACCGTTTTTGCAGCGATATTTGCGATTTTGGCTTACGCGCTGCTTTGGTATTTGTTCAAAAAGTATAAAAATTTTAAGCCAAGCAAGCTGTTTGTAAAAAATCCAAATCTTAGTTTACTACTTTTTGCGGTAAAAAATTTATCGCTCGGCGCTTTTTACGGCGGGTTTTTGGTGTGCTTGGCGGCGGGGTATTTTTGGGGCGAGCGTGCCGCCGGCTGGAGCGTGGCGTTCGCATTTGCGTTCGCGCCCGTTTGTTTGCTCGTTTTCGTGATCTCATACATGTTTAACGAAAAGAAGGCTTAGGCGTCAAATTTAAGTGCCCAAATTTATAAAATCAAGAAGGTCAAATTTGACGGACAGCGTTCAAATCAAATTTGATCTACAAAAAGCCGAGTCAATAAATTTAATCGCCAAATTTGACCAAAGCGGCCAAATTTACCGCTCGCGGCTCAAATTTGCTCGTAAAATTTAGCTAAAGCGGCCGAATTTTACAAAGCTTGCTTATCTTTGGCTTAAATTTTCCCTAATTTTGCTCTTTATCGCCTCTAGCTCCTCGCCCTCAAATCTCATCAGCGTTCGCTCCACGCCGTGCTTTATCATCCCCTCTTTGTCGCACGGCACGAAGTCCCAGTCTTTTTGAAATACCGCGTGCTTGCCCATAGTTTGGTTGCCGTTGCGCTGCGTGTAGCCGTTTGCGTCCAGATCGTTATCCCACGGCCCCCACTCAAACGCCCCGCTAGGCCCAAACAGTGCGATCACGGGCACGTCGTTGGCCGCGGCTAGGTGCATGATCGCCGTATCGACGCCGATAAACATCGCGGAGCGCTTTGAAAGCGCGGCGGTTTGCTTTAGGGTGAGTTTGCCGCCTAAATTTACGGGGCTAGAGGAGCATAGCGCCAGCACGTCGCCTAGCTTTTTTAGCTCGGCGTCGTTGTTATCGGCCGTTAGCACTACGCGCACGCCCAGCCCTTCGCAAAAGTCGATGATATGCGCCATGGTTTCGTCGTCCGCGCACTTAAACATCCAGCGGCTAGTTAGGTGCACGTGGATAAATTTAGGCGGTAAATTTAGATGGCTGATACAGTCTGGATCAAAATACACGCTCACTTTTTTGCCGTTAGGCTCAAACCCGAGTACGGCCAGTGCGTCTAGGTTTCTATCCACGGTGTGGCGCAGGCCGCCTATTTTAGGGGCTTTGTGCGTTATTATTTTATTTACGGTCTTGTTTTTGCCCTCAAAGCCCACGATGGTTTTTATCTTGGCGTATTTGGCGACGATGATGCCGCGGTCGCCCGTCGTGGTCTGCACTGCGATGTCGTATTTTTGCTTTTTGATTTTATGGATAAATTTTAGCTCGCGCCAAAGTCGCTTGAAAAAGCCGACCTCCTTGATGTTGGCGCGGTCGTAGACGTGGATGTTTTGGATGTTCGGGTTGCCTTCGATCATCGCCTCGGTGCCCTTGTTTAGCGCGAAATCTATCTGCGCGTCAGGGTAGATGCGGCGCAGGTTTTCGACGAGCGGAGTCGTGAGCAGCACGTCGCCGATGTTTCTAAATTTCATAACTAGGATTTTGATTTTTTTATCTTTCATTTTACGTACTTCCAAAAGGTATATTGCGCGTAGAGCCTTGCTATCACGTAGCCGCGCCAGCCCTCGCGCCAGCCGCCTTTTAGGAAAAATAGCTTAAAAAACGTCCATGCGGGATTTAAAACGGCCTTAAATTTACTTGATTTTGCGCCCTTTGCGCCAAGGCTCGAATAGCGATTTTGCTTAGCGATAAACTGCTCGATGCTGTCGTATGCGTAGTGCTTGAAGTGGTTTTTTAGCCTGCCGATTTCATTTTTGGCGGCGGTTAAATTTGCGTCTTTTGCGGTGTCTGCACGGATTTGATCGCTCATTTTCGCCGCGCTTTTTAAAACGACCTTTTCATGTATCTCGCGCCCGTCAAATTCCGCCCGCGTCTTGTCAAAAAGCCTGACTGTGTAGTCTGGATAAAGCCCCATATTACGCACTTCTTTGCCGAAAAATATATTTGCGCGCGCCACCTCGTATGCGGAAAACTCGGGACGCTGCAAAACCTG
>CAUSIL010000270.1:0-2681 GCA_963531395.1 uncultured Campylobacter sp. | reverse complement strand
AAGCGATAGAACAAATCGCGACAATATGCTTGCCTATAAGCCGTAGCGTCTCGTTTTCGCTAAGCCCAAGGCCTAAGTTAGTATGTAAATTTAACATTAGTCCGATAAATTTATCGCCGAAATTTTCGCCCGTTATCTCGCCGGTATATTGATTTATAAAATACGACTTAAACTCGCCTTTAGCATTCGTGCCGGATACCCCTAGAGCGTGATTTGCGTCCGAGTTTATCTTGTAGTAGCTAAGCGTAAAATTTGGCTCCTTAGCTTTAAAAATATCTAAAATTTCTCTCGCGCTAAGCTCTTTTTCGCCTTGTTCTACAAAGGTTTTTTGCGAGTTTGCAAGGTCTATGATCTCGTCGTGATAGGATATGACCGCACCGCTAAGAGCGACGATAAGCAGCGGCACAATACAGGCTAGACTTAAAATCAAATGGACGTTAAACCAAAATTTCTTTTTCTTTAAAAACGGCATCTTTCTCCTTAAATTTAAACTCGAATTTTAAAAAACGGTAGCGAAGCGGCGTATCGCTACGCACCGCCTCGCTTAAATACGGCTAAATTTAGAAATTTACGTTAAATCCGAGTCTATATTTAATCCCGTCGGCGATCAAAATTTCATAGCGTCCCGATTTCGTCGTTACGTATTCGTTAAAGATATTATAAACGCTAAAATTTACGCTCGCGTTTTTAGTTAGCTTGTAGCTTGCGCCCGCGTCAAATAGCGTATAATCCTTTATCTCCTCGTCACCCGGTAGGCCGTAAACGGCTCTGGTTTTGCCTAGATAGTTCATCTGCGTCCAGAAATTTAGATCAGGCGTCATATCGTAGTCAAGCCCTATTTTTACGGTATGTACGGGTAGATTGTTTAGAGATTTGCCCTCGTACGCGCCCGATTTTTGCTTTGATCTAGTGTAAACGTAGCTTGAGTGCAGGGCTAAATTTGATAAAATCTGCCAGTCTGAGGCGAGCTCGACGCCCTTTACTTCGGCTTTGCCGATATTTACGCTCTCCCAGATACCGCGCCTATAGGTCTTGCCGTTATGCACGCAAGGAACGCCCGGGCGCGCGACGCAAACGGGTTTCGTACCTAGACCGTCTTTTATCCGCGTATAAAATGCCATCGCCGAGACGTTAAGGCTCTCGTCCCCGTACGCGACGCCCGCCTCGTAGTTTAGGCTGGATTCGGGTTTTAGGTCGCTTTTACCCAGCTGCGCTCCCATACCGCCGGCAAAAGGCAGAGCAAGCCCGTCGGTTCGCATCTTGATATCAGGCGTCGAGTAGCCTGCCGATACGCCGCCTTTTAGCGATAAATTTTCGCTTAGATGATACACGGCATATCCGCGCGGAGATACGTGTCCGCCGTAGTCTTTATCGTGATTATACCTTAGGCCCGCAGTTAGCGTGAGCGCGTCGGTTACGTCAAAATCGTCCTCGCCGTAGAGCGAAAAATCATACCTTTTTACGTTTGCGGCGTCGGCCGTCGTTGCCTTTTCATTTAGCCTTTCTCTTTTATATTCGGCTCCTAGACTTAGCGTGTTGTTATCAAAAAAATACGTTCCCTTGGTATTTAGCGTCGTCGTTTTTAGCGTGAGGTCTTGCTGACCGCTTTCTTTCATATGATCGTGGGTTAAAAAGCTTTCAAGCAGCAGCTTGTCGTATTTACCCGTATGCGAGAGCGAGGCGGTATATCCGCTCATCTTTTCAAACGCAACGCTCGTATTATCGCCGGTAGCCCTTCTTAGCGTCTTGCCTTCGGTGCGCTCGTATTTATTTACTACGCGGCGTAGATCCAGCGCTATTTCGTCGTTTTCGGTGGCGTTATACATGATTTTCGCGCCGAAATTTACGTCCTCGTTTTTGCGGTTCGTAAAGACTCGCTCGTCTTCAAATTTATGAAAATACCGCCCGTAAAGCGCGATGCCTAGCACGTCCGGGATCACTGCGCCGTTTACGTAAAAGCCGGTTTGGTAGTCGTCGTTTATCCCGCTTTTGCCCGCAAGCGTGTAGTAGCCGTTTACGTTACCGCTAAATTCGTTTGAAAAGCCCTTGGTGATGATGTTTATGACGCCTCCCATCGCATCCGAGCCATATAGCGAACTCATCGGCCCTCGCACGATTTCGATACGCTCGATCGTGTTTGCCGGCGGGAGGAAATTTTGAGCGCTACCGACCGCGCGAAGCCCTCTATACGCGCTATCGCTGGTCGCAGGGCGGCCGTCTATTAAAATTTTAGTGTATTTTTGACCAAGGCCTCTCATCGTGATACCGCGTCTGCTAGCCGCCCCCAGCGTCGCGCCGAAGACGCCCGGAGCGTCTTTTACGATACTTTCTATATCTTGATGGTTGCGCCTGGCTATCTCTTTTTGCGAGATTACCGAAACGGAGGCAGGCGCGTCTTTGATATTTTGCTCAAAACCCGTCGCGCTAGTTACGGTAACTTCGTTTAGTTTTACTTCATCGGCCGCCTGCGCGCAAGATAGCGCTAGGCAAGCTAGCATAGAAATTTTGGGCATACTTTTCATCTTTAAACTCCTTATTTAAATTTAAACCCTATTTTACTATAATCAGATAATTATTATCAATACTTAGGCAAACGGTAGAGGGATTTTTATCAACGCTAAAAGGATAAAAGCAAATGAAGGTCGAATTTAAAGATATTTTACGAGCAAACGAGCAAGAAA
>CAUSIL010000269.1:0-2693 GCA_963531395.1 uncultured Campylobacter sp. | reverse complement strand
TTTTTTCACGTGCAAGATACCAAATTTAACCGCTGGCGCGAACAGCTAGCCTACCTAGCGACTAGTCCCGTTACGCCCCAGAGCGAAGCCGCATTTGCGAATTTGGCCAAATTCGACTTTGAGAAATTCGCTAGAGAGCAAAACGACGTGCTTTTTGACTTTTCTTACTCTAACATCCCGCTAAACGCCTCATTTTACGAGGACGGGCGCGACGACGGCGCGGCTAGACTGCGAGTGATCGAGTGTCTGAAGCTAAGCCCATACCGCAGAGACGCGAACGTCTGCAAAGACAGCGAGGACTACGTCGTATTTATATTTTTAGCCACGGCGACCTTTTTGCGCGACGAGATAGCGGGCGCGGCAAATATCAGCAGCAAGCTATTTACGGACGTTACGAATAAATTTATCGACGAATTTATCAAATTTTTATCCGCTCACAAAAATGCCGACTTTTTCGCCTCTTACGCGGTTATCTTGCGCGATTTTATCGAGCTTGAGCGCGCGGTGCTGGGCGTGGAGGCTCCTGCGGCGCCGATCGGCGACAGCGCGGCGGTAGCCTCGATGAAAAAAGAGCCGTTTCAAAGCAAGATGCCTACGGCCAAAACCAAACTCCGCTGGGAGGAGTTCTCGCCCGTTATCTCGCAGGAGTTCGACGACTAAATTCGCGTTTGCGGCATGACCGGTTTTAAACGAGGTAGCGCGGCTTGCCTGCAAATCGGCAAGAATTTGCCCTAGCAAGGCCGTGACCTGCTTAAATTTGCTGTTCAGACGCAAAATCCGATCGCCTTTGTCCTAGCTAAATTTAGTTCAAAGGCGCTCACGTTAAATTTAATCTTTATTTATCCAAATTTAGCTACGACTTAGCCGCGCGCGCTTTTAACATTTATGCGGATATAAAGGCTAAATTTAGCGCGCTTAAATTTACGTTTATTTATTTAGATTAGCCTGCTTTCGTACGGGCGCGAAATTTACGTAAATTCGCGGATTTAAATCCGGCCGCAAAAATATAGACGGCGCAAATTTAAAACACCCTGCACAAAGCCCAGTTTTTTGCCTTAATTTTATCGCTTCAGCCGTTCTTTTTAGCTCGCTCGAGAAAATTTATAAACCCGAAAAGCACCAAGCTAAGCACGACCAAAATCACGCTCAAAACAAGCGCGCGGCCGTTTTCGCCGTCGTAAACCGCATTATAGATCGCTAGCGAAACGGTGTCGGTTTTGCCTACGATATTTCCGCCTAGCATCAGCGTGATGCCAACCTCGCCAAGGCCGCGAGCTAGAGCCAAAACGAGCGCTGAAACAACGCTTTTAAGGACGTTTGGGATGAGGATAAAAACGGCGATCTCAAAGCGATTTTTGCCTAGGCTTTGACCTGCTTCGATTAGGCTTTTAGGCAGGCTTTCAAGCGCGCTTTGAACGGGCTTTACAAACAGCGGCAAGCCCACCAAGAACGAAGCGATAACGAGGGCTGAAAAGCTAAAAACGATCTGTAAATTTAACGCCTTGCCGATCACGCCGTTTCGCCCCAAGATATAAAGCAGCAAAAATCCCGTAGCAATCGGCGGAAAAATGAGCGGAAACATCACGGCTGCTTCTAAAACAGCCTTAAATTTGCCGCGGTAAAACGCCAAAAAATAAGCCGCGCCAAGCCCCAAAAATAGAAGTAGCACGAAGGTCGTGGCAAGCGTTTTGGCGCTTAAAAGCAGCGGATGGACGAGCCAGGTAAATTCCTGCAAATTTTTCCTTTTTTGAGTTAAATTTCGCTTTTTGCTCAAGCAAAATCTAGTGAGCAAATTTAGCGTTTTGTTAAATTTGACGTCAAATTCGAGCGGTAAAATCGCCAAATTTCGCTCCCGTAAAGCAGAAATTTGATGGTAAATTTAACCGAGCCAAAAGCCCTAAATTTAAATTATTTTAGCCCGAATTTAGCGAAAATTTCCTTCGAGCGAGGAGTTTTTATCTCATCTATAAATTTAGCGCACGCCTCGTTACCTTCGCACGCGGGAAGCTTTGCTACCGAGATAAAAACTGGGCTATAAAGCGCCTCGTCGATGTAGATCACGCTGCCAAACTCGCCCTCTCTAGCCACGGCCTCGGTCGAGTTGATAAAGCCCGCGTCCACTTCGCCGTTCGTGACGTAGGCGACTACTTGCGGTACGCCTGCAACGGGTAGCATCTTGGGAGCTAGATCGGCCTCTAGCCCCGAGTTTTTCAAAAACTCGGTAGTCCTCACGCCTTAGATCGCTTTTTTAGCATCGGGCATCGCGATTTTGGCGAGATTTTTTAGCTCAGAGGAGTCTTTTATCTGCTTGCCTTTTGGCGTGACTAGCACCAAAGCGCCCTTGCCGATGCGCTCATAGGCCTTTATCTCAAGGTCGGTTTTCTTTAAAAACGCCTCGTCGCCCACGATCGCAGCCATCTTGCCCTCTTTTGCTTGGATGGTTATCTGGCCCAAATTTGCAAACGCTCCCTCGATATGCACGCCGTCTTTTTTGAGATTTTCTATTACCTCAGTGACCGGTTTTTTGTATCCGCCGCCAGCACCCACGAGCAAATTTTCGCCGCCAAAGGCAACCGCGGCCGCGATAGAAATAAGTAGTAATTTTTTCATAAAATTCTCCTTTGAAATAAAATTTATCGATTTTATGAAATATATCATTATACATTGATAAATTTTGCTGTTTTCGGAGGTTT
>CAUSIL010000268.1:0-2713 GCA_963531395.1 uncultured Campylobacter sp. | reverse complement strand
AGATAGGAAAAGCTAAGTTTATAAAATTTAAGGATGGAATGATAATGGTAAAAAGTAAAAAAGCGGCAAAAAAAATGATAGGAGAATGAGATGCTTAAACATATCAAAAAAGTAGCCAGCTACGCTGCGGTAGGCGGCTTTGGCGCGGTGATAGCGGCCGGGCTGGCAGGATGCGGCAGCGATAACGGCGGAGCAAATAACAATGACGGTAGCGCGCTAAAAGAAGCGGCGCAAAAGACGGGAGCCTTCGTCATCATCGAAGAAACCGCGCCCGGTAAATATAAAGTCCTAGAGGAGTATCCAAGCAGCGAAACTCGCGTCGTGCTAAAGGATATCAACGGCACCGAGCGCGTGCTAAGCAAAGAGGAGATGGATAAGCTAATCGCCGAGGAAAACGCCAAAATCGACGCCGGAACGTCGAATTTAACCGGCTCAAACGCTCAAAACGCGCAGCTAAACAGCGGCGGTATGAGCCTTGGCGAGACGCTTCTAGCCTCGGCTGCGGGCGCGATCATAGGCAGCTGGATCGGCAACAAGCTCTTTAATAATCCCGGCTATCAGTCGCAGCGCCAAAGCGCGTATAAAAACCCAAGCGCGTATTCAAGGAGCGTAGATAGCTTTAACAAAGCCAAAGCCACGAGCTCGGCAAGTAAACCAAGCGGCGGAAAGAGCGGATTTTTCGGCGGATCAAGCTCAAGTTCAAGCTCAAGTTTCGGAGGATAAAATGATAAATTTAAAAAAAATCGAACCGCTAAATAGCGAATTTTTAGGCGAGATCGGCTTTACGTGGCACACCGATCCAGACGGCAGCGACTACGTAGCAGACGAGCTAGTCGAGGTTAGCGAGGCGCAGGCCGAGGCCTACTACAACGCCGCAAACGAGCTATACGATATGTTCGTCGCAGCCGCCCAGCACGTCATCGACAACAACCTCTACCACGAGGTCGGCATCCCGTTTAACCTCGTAGATCTAGTGCGCGAAAGCTGGGAAAACGACGTGCATTGGCATCTCTACGGTAGATTTGACCTTGCAGGCGGCCTAGACGGCAAGCCGATAAAACTCATCGAATTTAACGCCGACACCCCGACGGCCGTGTTTGAGACGGCGATCATCCAGTGGGCGGCGCTTAAGTTTAACCGCATGGACGAGAGCGCGCAGTTTAACGACCTTTATGACGCTTTGAAGCAAAATTTTAGGCGCCTCGTGACGCTAGATGAGGAGACCGAGAGCTTTAATGAGCACTACGAGGGCTGGAAAATTTTATTTAGCTCGGTTGCGGGCAGTAGCGAGGACGAGCAGACCGTGAAGCTACTGCAGTACATCGCCGAGGAGGCGGGCTTTCACACGGCGTTTGCTTACGTCCACGAGGTCGTATTTAACGATGAAGAGGGCGTGTTTTTTGATGGAGAAAACTACGAGTACTGGTTTAAGCTCGTGCCGTGGGAGGACATCGCCGTAGAGGAAGGCGAGCTAGCCATCATCCTAAAAAACATCGTCCAAAATCAAAAAGCCATCATCCTAAATCCCGCATACACGCTGCTTTTCCAAAGCAAAGGCATCTTGAAAATTTTATGGGATTTATATCCGAATCACCCGCTTTTGCTGCAGGCTAGCGACAAGCCGATCGCGGGCAAAAAATGCGTGAAAAAGCCGGTTTTCGGACGAGAGGGCGCAAACGTGAGCGTGATAGAGGCTGACGGCAGCGTGAGCTTGCAAAACGGCGGCGACTACGGTCAAAACCGCGCGATCTATCAGGAATTTTACGAATTTAACAAAGACGCCGCCGGAAATAGCTACCAAGCAGGCGTGTTTTTCGCCTACGAGGCATGCGCGCTGGGCTACCGCAGGGGCGGCGAAATTTTAGATAACTACTCCAAATTCG
Organism: uncultured Campylobacter sp.; assembly: GCA_963531395.1. Taxonomy (GTDB): domain Bacteria; phylum Campylobacterota; class Campylobacteria; order Campylobacterales; family Campylobacteraceae; genus Campylobacter_A. The sequence continues at coordinate 830 of CAUSIL010000268.1, read as the reverse complement.
TGGGGCATTTTATCAAATAAGGACGCAAAATGAAAATAGTCTGCCTCGATGCCGCGACGCTTGGAAGCGACGTAAATTTGGACGTTTTTGGGCAGTTTGGCGAGTTTGTTAGCTTTGAGACGACCGCCGCGGCCGAGCGCATAGAGCGGCTAAAGGGCGCTGACGTCGCCGTCACGAACAAAGTCGTGATCGACAAAGAGACGATGGACGCGTCAAATTTAAAGCTAATCTGCATCAGCGCGACGGGTATGAACAACGTCGATCTCGCGTACGCCGCAGCAAAAGGCATCGCGGTAAAAAACGTCGCCGGGTATTCCACCGCTAGCGTCGTGCAGCATACGTTTGCTTGTCTTTTCGCGCTAACCAATCGCATCAAATTTTACGATAACTACGCGCAAAGCGGCGAGTGGGCGAAGAGCGAAATTTTTACGAATTTAGACCGCAGTATCGGCGAGATAGCGGGCAAGAGCTTTGGCGTCATCGGCCTTGGCGAGATCGGCAGAGGCGTGGCGCGCATCGCGGCGGCATTTGGCGCGAATGTTAGCTACCACTCTACTAGCGGCGCAAACGCAAACGCTGAGTTTAAAAGGCTAAATTTAGACGAGCTTTTAAGCGGCTGCGACATCGTGAGCATCCATGCTCCGCTAAATGAAAAAACGCGAAATCTGATCGGAGAGCGGGAGTTAAATTTGATGAAAGAAGGCGCCTTGCTCATGAACTTCGGACGCGGCGGCATCGTGGACGAAATCGCCGTCGCCCACGCGGTAGACGAGCGAAATTTGCGCTTTGCCGCAGACGTTTTAGAGCGCGAGCCTATGGCCGAAAACCAC
>CAUSIL010000267.1:0-2717 GCA_963531395.1 uncultured Campylobacter sp. | reverse complement strand
CCTCATCTTGCGCTTCCAGTCGTCTTTTGGTATTTCCGTGTCGTTTGGATCGTCGCTCCAAACCTCGTGTTTGTCCTCGAAAAATATCGCAGTCCTTTGAGCTTGCGGCATAAATTTCGTCTTATCCTCCACGGGGATTTTGTTTGCCCGAAAGTACCGCAACAGCTCAAAATAATCATCTCTGCTATAGCAATTTACTAAAAAATAATTTCTATTTTTCATCCTTATGACGAAATTTTTACGCAGTAGCCACAGCGGTTCGCCCGATTTTTTGAGTTTATAGATTTTAAACGGTAGCGCAAATATCAAATAAACCAAAAGATATCTTATAAAGTCCTTCGTTTTATTAAAATGCACGCCGATAGAGGACTTTTTATAGAGCTGATACGGTGTAAAAAAGTGAAATCTGCCGTATCTGCTATCAAGCTCGCTTATAACGCAAAAATAGACCTTTTCTACATCTTTTACGAGGGCGATTTTCTCCTCGCTCTCTACTTTGTTTACGTAGACATACTCTATATGATAAATTTGCTCGCTAGAAAATCTAAAAAAGCTCGGTTTTTGTTTAAAAACTCGCGGCGCGAAAACGTATGTATTGTATAGGCAGAATAATAAAAAAGATGCAGGCAAAGCAATAAGATAAATGCGGTATAAAAGCCCATAGTCGCTAAAAGCAAATACAAAAACGATAATCGAGTAAAGAATAATATAATATCCCATCAAAAACAGCGCGCCGTAGTCGTTTATGATTATCGGATTTTCGTCGTAGTTTCTCAAATTTTCTCCAGATCTTGCTTCATGCAGTCAAATTTAAAATGTATAACAAAGGGCGGGCGCGAGCTAAATTTAGCTAGGTAAATTTAAAACCAGCTCGCTGCAAAACCAAAGTAAATTTAAGCGGCCGCTCCCAAGCCAAAGCCGCTTAAATTTGAGTAAAAAGCAAAATTTGACGCATCGTCCAGTTTGGCCTCGGGTTTAAATTTACCCGAAGCAAAGCTAAACTCGCGCGGCGCGCCTCGTCAAATTTACTCCGACTTACCCGTTTTTCCTAGCAAATTCTTTCATAAACTCAGCTAAAGTCCGCACGTTTTCGATGCTTACGGCATTGTATATCGAGGCTCTGATGCCGCCCACGTGACGGTGTCCTTTTAGGCCCAGCATGCCCGCACTTTCGGACTCGGAGATAAAGGCCGCCTCTAGCTCGCGGTTTGCGATGGTAAAGCTAACGTTCATCAGCGAGCGGCTATCTTTTTGCGCGTGACCTTTGTAAAAGCCGCCCGAATCGTCAATCGCGCCGTAAAGCAGCGCCGCCTTTTGCTCGTTGATCCGGTTTATCGCCGATAGACCGCCCTGCTCTTGCACCCAGCCCAGCGTCAAATTTAGCAGATAGATACCAAACGTCGGCGGAGTGTTGTATAGCGACGCAGCGCTAGCGTGCGTATCATAGCGAAGCATCGTCGGAGTGCGCTCCATGCAGGCTCGCTCTAGCATATCTTTGCGGATGATAACGACGGTTACGCCGCTTGGGCCGGCATTTTTTTGCGCGCCGCCGTAGAGTAGCCCCACGTCCGTGAAATCAACCGGCCGCGAGAAAAAATCGCTCGACGCATCGACGACTAACGGAGCTTTAGAGCGAGGCAGCGCGCGGTACTGCGTGCCGTAGATGGTGTTGTTCGTGCAGACGTAGCCGTATGCGGCGGCGTCATCAAATTTGACCTCTGGGATGCGGTCGTATGAGGTCTCTTTGCTGCTAGCGACCACTTCGTATCTTGCGCCGACGTTTGCGGCCTCTTTGATCGCCTTGCTCGTCCAGACGCCCGTGTCGGCGTACTGCGCGACGCCTTTGGCGGCTAAATTTAGCGGTATCATCGCAAACTGCAAATGCGCACCGCCTTGCAAAAATAGCACGTCAAATTCCTCGCTGATGCCGTATAGCTCGCGCACCTTAGCCATCGCGCCGTAGTGCACCTCTTCAAAAATCTTGCTTCGGTGGCTGATTTCCATTATCGAAAAGCCCTTGCCCTGATAGTCGGTGAGCTCGTTTTGCGCGCGCTCAAGCACGCTAAGAGGCAGAGCCGAAGGGCCCGCACTAAAATTTAGCTTTCTATTCATCCAAACTCCTTTCAAATTTGAGCTGATTTTAGCGTTATTTGCGTTAAAAAATCATTTCGCGTCGCAAGGTCGGCGGCAAAAGCACGCAAATTTTACACTTTAAGCTACCTTTTGATACAATTTTTCATATTAAGGAGCGAAATTTGATAGAGATCGAGCGTAAATTTATCCTGCGTGACGCCGCCGTTATAAGCGAGCTAAAGGCCCGCGACATCAGCGCCGAGCAAAAAGACGTGACGCAAATTTACGTCAAAATCACTCCGCTTGAGGAGATTAGATTTCGCGAGGCTTCGGGCGTTTTTACGATCACTCAAAAATCTGGCATCGGTCTAGCGCGCGAGGAAAACGAGAGCGAAACGGACGCCAAAAGCTTTAAAAAAGCCCTAAAAAACGCGGTCGCAGCTCCTATAAAAAAGACGAGATTTTTATTTAAGCTTGAGGATACCGCCTGCAACGTCGATATTTTCCACGGCGCTTTAGAGGGGCTTGTAACTTTTGAGGCCGAGTTTGCTAGCGAGCGCGAGGCCGCGGAGTTTAGCCTGCCCGAGTTTATCGCCGAGCACGTAATCAGCGAGGTCACGGAGGATGAGCGTTATAAAAATAAA
>CAUSIL010000266.1:0-2760 GCA_963531395.1 uncultured Campylobacter sp. | reverse complement strand
ATTTTTACCGCTGATCGCGGCTTCGGCTTTAGCTGTCGGCGCCGATCTAGACGCGCTGCAAAGGGAGTGCGACCGCGGAAACGGCGCAAGCTGCTACGAGCTTGGAGTCTTGTACGATAACGCCGGGGAAGGAGCCGCGCAAGACTATCAAAAAGCGGCCGAGCTCTACTCAAAGGCTTGCAAATTAGGTAACAGCGCCGGCTGCTCAAATTTGGGCCTTTTATACGACAACGGAAGCGGCGCGGCACAGGACGGCAAAAAAGCCGCCGAGCTTTACGCAAAAGCGTGCGATATGGGCGACGAAGCAGGTTGTTCAAATTTACGCTTTGCCTACGCAAACGGACGCGGCTTGAAGCAATACTACGCAAAAGCCAGCGAATTTTACGTCAAGGCCTGCGACATGGGCAACGGCGGCGGATACTACAATCTAGGCAACCTATACGCACAAAAGGACGAGGCGTCAAAGAGGACGCAAACGCGGCCGAAAAATACCTCAAAAAAGCGTGCGATATGGAGTCCGAGCTAGCCTGCGACCGCTATAAAGAATTTACTCAAAAATAACACTGACCGCCTTTACGCGGCAAATTTAAATCGGTAAATTTGATAGAAAAAGCGCTTGTTTGAGAGAAACGACGCGCGCAAGGATTTAACTAAAATTTAGAGTTTTAAAGAAAAGGGCGACAAACGCCCTCCGCGTAAAAAGTCGGCAAGGCGCCGACTTTATCAAATTTAGCTCCATAAATTTAGAGCATAAAAAACGCTATAACGCACACGGCTATCGCCATCGCCGGAGCCGTTCGCTTGGCTATCTCGACCGGGCTAACCATCGCAAGACCGGCGCACACGATCGCTGCACCCGCGATAGGAGACGACGAGCGACCTAGCGCGCCCGAGATAGCAGCGGCCATGCCTAGTTTATCTTGCGCGAAGCCAAGATCTGCGGCATGAACGGTGATAGCTTGGTTAAACGCCATAGTAGCCGCATCCCCAGAACCCGTAACCGTACCCATGAGATACGGCACGAAAGTACCGCCGTAGCGCACGAACTCCTGAGAGTGTTTTAACCACTCGGTGACCGCGTCGATCGCACCGCACGCCTTTAGACCTGCGACGAAAACGCCGGCAGCGATGATAATACCCATAACCTCGGCGTAGGCGCTACCCATACCGTTAAAAAACTCTTTGGTAATCTTTTCCGGGCTCGTCCACGTGATGAAAACCGCGATGATAGCGCCAAGGATCATAGCCTCGGCCACGCCCATATTCATCCAGCTAAAATACTTAATCGCCACAAAAAGGCCGTAATGATCGCCGAAAAATTTCTCGACGCTAACGCCCCGCGGATCGCCTAGTACCGCTACGATACTATTTAAATTCGTCAAGAAAAAATCTCTAGCGTAGCTACTTATTACCGCACCTACGACGAGTATAACTAGCGGGATGAGAGGCGCTAAAGCAAAGAGCAAATTTACCTTCGTCTGCGTTGCTTCGCCCACGCTACCTGTAGATTTAGGAGAGAAATCCTGCCCTTTTTGATAATCTTTAAGGACGATTGCCGTCACGCTAAGCACGATCAAGACAACGATACCAGCGGCGACGGCGTTTGGAAACTGCACGCCGATGACGTCTTGGACGGTGTATTTAGGCGCTGCTTGAGTAATCTTGCCTGCGGCAAGCAAAGCCTCGTTAGCTTTATTTACCATGTCGGTCACAAAGACGTTGTGCGCGGAGCCCGGGCTTAGCACGCCGCCAAATGTACCCGCAAACACAGCAGCTCCCGCCATCGCAGGACGTACGCCCGACGCCATCAAAAGCGGTATCATCGTAGCTCCGACCGCAGCCGAACAGCCCGCGGCCGACGGTATAGCGATGTTGATGAGATAGGTGAGCACAAAGGTAGCCGGAATCAGCAAAAATCCGATATTTTTCATCGGCTTGGTAAGTAGCAAAACCAGGTGCTGGTCGCACTTAGTAACCTTCATGACGTAGGCAAAGCCCATGCTGGCGCAAATCGCCTTGATAAGGCCGGCCGAAGTCATCGACTTCGTAAAGCTCTCAAGCGCTCCGAGCGGATTTAGACAGACGACGCACAGCACGAGTCCCACGCCGATGAGCACGGTTTTGGTCTCTCTTTTTTTGACCAATAAAAACACGACGGCGATCAAGCCTATGACCGCACAGATTAGCTTAGCAGTAGCCATTTTGTCCCCTTTCGTTTTGTGTTTTATACTTATTTCAAATTTAGATCAAATTTGCGTCGCTTGGGTTTTGCGCGCTAAATTTGAGTCAAATTTAATCTTTTCGTTAAATTTGTCGACAGGCGTTTATCTAAAATTTGCGGGCCTCTAAAAAGTGCTCCTCAAATTTGAGATTTTCGCCAAATTTTGCTAAATCGAAACAAATATTTTAAAGAACGTTTTTGCCGATTTTAGCCCGCTAGTTAAATTTGATCGCGAGCCAAACGGCTAAAATTTAAAGCTCTCGCCGACTTTTATGAGCTCGGTTTCTTTTTGATACGCCATTTTTAAAACGCAGCTTTCATCCATGCCCATCACGGTTGCGTTTTCGCCCTTTATCCTTAGAGCTGTGCCTTCAGGTAGCGCGTAGATCAGGCTTTTTTGATTTACTATCAAAAACTCCTCCAGCCTCTCCTCCCTGCTTTCGCCGTTATGTCCGACTATTTTGCCGCTGATAAAATGCGGATTTATCTGATGTGGGAAGACATTTAACGCGTCAAAGCTTTTTGGCATGATGATAGGC
>CAUSIL010000265.1:0-2765 GCA_963531395.1 uncultured Campylobacter sp. | reverse complement strand
AAATTTGATCGCAAACGACAACGCAAGCGTGCAAGTTAGCGGCGCGATGGTGCTTTATAACAACCTCCTTCAAAGCCTCATCGCCTCGCAGGTGGATTCTTTCGGTTTTGTCATCTTGTCACTTTTTATCGTTTTTTGCATTATTTTTAAAAGCATCAAGCTCGCCGCCATCGCTATCGCGTCAAATTTGATCCCGCTTTGTGCGGTGTTTGGCGTCATGGGAGCGCTGGGTATCCCGCTTGATATCATGAGTATTACGATAGCGGCTATCAGCATAGGCATCGGCGTGGACGATATCATCCACTACATCCACCGCCTAAAAATCGAGCTTCGTAGCAAAAACGTCGCCGAGTCGATCAAGGCCTCGCACGCTAGCATCGGCTACGCGATGTACTACACCTCGTTTGCGATCATCCTGGGCTTTAGCATAATGGTAACTAGCAACTTTATCCCGACGATATATTTCGGACTTTTGACTGATCTTGTTATGATAATGATGTTGCTGGGGGCGCTGGTGCTATTGCCGACGCTAATCAAAACCTTTTACCGTTCAATTCCCCATAAATGACGGATTTCAAAAGTAGTTTTTGATTAAGGCGCTCGGTCACATACTATATGTATGCTCCCGTCACGCCTAATCAAAAACTATTTAAACTACGCCCATTCTGTCTGGAATATTTACTTTGCGTCTTGCTAAATTTATAAATTTGACTGCAAAATCTAAAACTCAGCGGTGTGTTACCGAGCTTTTAGCGCCTCTAAAATGATAGGCGCGTGGCTTAAATTTATGTCTTTTGCGGCAGTTAGCAACGCGATTTTGCCATGCGTTTTGGCTAAATTTAGCAGTTGTTTAATCCCTTCTCTGGCCTCTGCCGTCGTTAGCTCGGTTTTAAATTTAAGTCTAAATTCGCTAAATCTAGCCTCTTTATCCTCATGAAACCACTTTCTTAGCTCGCTTGAAGGCGTGACGGACTTTAACCATAAAAATGAGCTAAAAATCTCTTTTTTTATCCCGCGAGGATAGAGTCTATCGATAAATACGCCGTAAAAATCGCTACTTTCATCGTCTTTTATAAAATCATAAATTCTAAAAATCTTAAACATTTTGTAATTATACGACGATTTTTCTAAATTTTGCACAAATAAGCTCATTAAGTATTTTTTTAATGCTTTAGTCGTATAATCTGTGTTAAAAAATAATTTAAAGGAAAAAGCGATGTTTAAATCCATCACGAACAAAATCGCTACCATGCTTATCGTTGCGCTAGTCGCGTCTTTTGCCGCTATTTCGGCAGTGAGCTACTATACGGCGCGAGATAAAGTAGTGGAGCTGGTTAGTCAAACTCAAGATCAAATTTTAAGCGATATCAAAATCACCACCGATACTTTTTTTGAGGATTATCTGGGTGCGGCTAAAAATCTAGCCGATAATTTTAAAAATCAATACGACGAAGAGGATATTTTAAAAGCGTTAGCATTTGAAAAAAGTCACGCTAGCGCCGTAGTAAGCGATATTTACTTTGGTAGAGAAGACGACGGGCATTATTTTCAGTCCGATAATACTAAAACTACTCCCGAAAAAGACAACTACGACCCTAGAACAAGAGGATGGTACGTGCAGGCTAAGAGCGCAAATAATGCGATATATACCGAACCGTACGTGGATGCTATAAATCAGACGCTTGTTATGACGTTTGCCGTACCCGTAAGCCAGAACGGTAAATTTGCGGGCGTGGCCAGCCTTGATCTAAAAATCGACAATATAAGTAAAAAAATCCTTGAAATGGGTAAAACAAAATACGGCTATGTTTATCTTATGAATAAAGACGGCCTAATACTAATGCATAACGACCCAAACAACGTCGGTAAAACCGTTCCCGCAAGCAAATATCTAGCCGAGGCGTTTGCGGCTAAAAAATTCGACGAAAACGGGCTAATCCCATACACCAACTATAAGGGCGAAAACGTAACGGCAAAGGTAATGGCTATAAACGATAAAGGCTGGCTGGCCGTAGCCGCTATCGGCGCGGATACCTTCTCGTCAAATACCTTGCCGCTTTTAAAGGCTCAGCTCGTATTAGCCGCGCTTTTCATCGCGGCGCTTTCGATTTTCGTTTATGTCTTGCTCAAAAAATCCCTAAGTCCGATAAAAACTATCCAAGAAAAGCTAGAAGATACGTTTAAATTCGTCACCTACGAAGAGTCCAAAGCCCCGCAAAAACTAGCCGTAGCGACGCAGGATGAATTTGGCATGATGAGTCGCGCCATAAACGAAAATATCGATAAAGTCGTAAATGGTATCAAAAAAGACAGCGCTCTAATCGACGAGATGAACGGCATCGCAAATCTCATGATAAAAGGCCACATGGGCGCAACTATCAAGGCTAATCCTAATAATCCGGCTTTGGTGCAGCTAAAAGATTTGCTAAACCGCTTTTTTAGCTCCATCTCGTCAAATTTAAAAGACATCGCACGAGTATTAAATTCGTATAACAAAAACGACTACACCGCTAAAGTCGAGCTAAAAGAGGAGCTTGAAAGCGATCTAAAAGATATGATCGTAGGCATACAAAGCGCCGGCGATGCGGTGGCTAATATGCTAAAAGAAAGCCTAAAAGAGGCTCAAATGCTAGAAGAAAAGGCTAAAATCCTAGCCCAGTCTATGAAAAATCTAACCGACGGCGCAGGCAAGCAAGCCCATTCCATCCAGGAAAGTGCCGCCGCAGTCGAAGAGATGTCTAGCTCTATGAGCGCTATTAGCCAAA
>CAUSIL010000264.1:0-2776 GCA_963531395.1 uncultured Campylobacter sp. | reverse complement strand
TGAAAACGGCATGTGCAAAATATCCGTCACGGACTACGGCAGCGGCGTTAGCAAGGAGCTTCGGGATAAAATTTTAACCCAGCCAAAAACAACCAAAAAGCAAGGAAGCGGCATCGGGCTGTATTTTGGCAAAAAGCTAGCAAACGAAAAGCTTTCAGGCGACATTAGGCTGCTAAGCGCGGGCGATCCGACGACGTTTGAGCTGAGCTTTGAGACAAATTTAAAGGAGTGAGATGCAAGAGCATTTAAAGCTGCTTAAAGACCTGAGCGTCCTCATCGTCGAGGACGACGAGATCGCAAGGGAGCTGCTAATAGGCGGGCTAAAGCCCTACTGCCTAAGCGTCTGGGGCGCGGGCGACGGACTAGAGGGGCTGGAGCGATTTAAAAAGCTAGCTCCCACCATCGTCATCACCGACATCCACATGCCCGCGATGAACGGCTTTGAGATGATGAAGGAGATGATGCGCATCAAACCCGCGCAAAAATTTATCGTCTTTACCTCCTACGATACCGACGACAACCTCATCAAAAGCATCGAGTACGGCGCGGCGTCGTTTCTAAAAAAGCCCGTCGATATCGCCGCGCTTTGCCGCCTGCTCGTGGCTTTAACCTACGAAAAGGACGAAAAGCTCGTGAGCCTGGGCCCGCAAACGAGCATAAATCTCGCCAAAGAAAAAATCTACAAAAACGGCGAGGAGATCTATCTATCATTTTTGCAAAACAAGCTCTTTTGGCTCTTTGCGTACAATCTAAACAAACTCGTGAGCTACGAGATGATCGAGGAGTTCGTCTACGAGGGCGAGCAAACGAGTAAGGGCGCGATACAAAACGTCGTGCTGAGGCTGAAGCGGGAGCTGGGAGTTAAATTTAAAAACATTAGCGAGAGCGGGTATATACTGCTAAGCGGCGAGTAAATTTAACTTTGCGGCTTGGCTCGCGAGCGTCTTTAACGGAGCTAGTAAAAATTTAGCTCGGCGGACTATCTTGTCCAGCCTACGCTAAATTTTTACGTCGCAACCCTTAAATCCATCTCGCGATACTTCGCCTTACCTTTTTTTGCACTCAAATTTGAAGTCAAATTTATAAATTTTAGCTCAAATTTTACTCGCCGAAACCCGCACCTTGAAAATGTCAAATTCGAGTTTTTAAATTTGTAAATTTAGCAGGATATGAGATAAATATTCCAGACGTCGGTAGGCGTAGTTTAAATAGTTTTTGATTAGGCGTGACGGGAGCATACATATAGTATGTGACCGAGCGCCTTAATCAAAAACTACTTCTGAAATCCGTCAAGCGCGGGGAATCTCAGATTTTTAAATTTGATTAATTTCACTGCTACGCGCATTATACACAAACCAACTCAAAATCATCACCAAACAAAACGCCCCAAACACCGCAAAAAACGCAAAATTCGCTCGCGCGTAAATTTTGATAAATCCAGCCTCGTTTGCCGCGCTAAAATCAGGCGCAAACAGGCTCGGACAAATTTCGTTTAGCGGCAAAGCAAAAGGAAAGCTAATCTCGCTAACGCCGCTAAAATCGCTCGTAGAGTAATCAAGTCCAAATATCGCGCCCAAAAAAATCAGGAAAAATCCCGCGAGCTTGACGCCAAATACCTTAGGCGCGCACATCGCTACGCACACGCCAAACGCCGCAAACAGCGTCGCAAAACGTAGCTTTACTGCGAGCGCGTCAGTTACCGCGCTGCCTAAAAACAGCTCGCACAAGATAAATTTGACCGCCAAAACCGCGAGCAGCCCCGCCCAAAATACCCGCCTTCGCTGCAAGTTATACGCAAAGCAGACAAAGCCCTTGTTTTCGATATTGTAGTCCATTATCTCGCCGATAGCTCTTTGACGGCGGCAGCCATGGCGTCGATCGAGCCTAGCGCCTGCGCGTTTAGCAGATATTTACCGCTAACGACGTATGCGGGCACGCCCTGGACCTTGGCTACGTCGTAGCTCTCATCCCACGCTTTTAAAATTTCTTGCGCTCGCCGGCTAGCTAGCGCCTTGTCGTAGTCCGCCTCGCTCACGCCTGCGGCGCTAATGGCGGTTTTGATAAATCTAGCCTTATCTTTGCCGTCTTTAAAATCGTCGTTTTTGTCGTGAACGGCGTTATAAACCGCAAATTTAGCTTTTTTAAATTTAGACTTCTCGCTTAGCAAACTAACGTCGTTTGCCTCATCTAGAGCGATCATCGCGGCAAAAATTTTACTCGCCGTTTCGCCGAGCTTTCCTTTGGTTTTTAAGTGATACGGGATAAATTTAACTCCGTCTAGCTCGCTAAAGAGTTTGGACGTGACGGTTTTGTCGAATTTATAGCAGTGCGGACACTCGTAGCTAAAGACCTTTACGACGCTGTTTTTAGGCACGTCTAGAGGTTTTTGTAGTATCTGATACTCCTTGCCCTCCTCTAGCGCGTTCACCATAGAGCCGAGCAAGCAAAAGACGGCTAAAATCCGCGTAAATTTAGAGATTATTTTCATAGAAATCCTTTGGATTAAATTTTAAAAATTGTATAAAATAAAGGGTAAATTTGAGATTAAGCGAGCCGGCGGGGTAAATTTAGCCGCCTCGCACGGGCTGCGTAAGCCATAAAAATCGCAATCTTATTTTTTAAACGATTCTTTATTTAAAGCAGCGCAAAGTCTGTTTTTTACCGCTTTGCGTATGTTATCAAATTGCTCAGGGGCCAACTTTAAGATGGCATAGAGTAGCTTACGGTGAAAAGAATAGTGATGGTTATACCCCATATAAGGCAGGGAGAGATTGAA
>CAUSIL010000263.1:0-2785 GCA_963531395.1 uncultured Campylobacter sp. | reverse complement strand
CCACCGATCCCAGTCCGCCGCCGCCGACCGCACCCGCCATCGCCGAAAAGCCGATGATAACGATAAGCGTAAGCGTGATAGAAGCCACGATGCCAGGCAGCGCCTCTACGAACATCACCTTAAAAATAATCTGAAAATTTGAACTACCAAAGCTTCTAGCGGCCTCGATGATGCCTTTATCGACCTCTTTTAGCGCGCTTTCTATGAGCCTAGCGATAAACGGCGCCGCGCCGATAGTAAGCGGAACGATAGCCGCGGTAGTGCCTATACTGGTGCCCACTATCAGGCGCGTGAGCGGGAAAAGCACGATGATGAGGATGATAAACGGAAAGCTTCTTAGCGTATTTACCGTGATGTCAAGCGCGATAAATAGCGGTTTGTTCGGCTTTAGACCGTCCTTTGCCGAAAGCACGAGCAGGATAGCGGGCACTAAACCGATCAAAAACGCTAAAAGCGTAGAAACCACGCTCATATAAAGAGTCTCGCCGATAGCCGGGAGCAAAATGCGCTCGAAAACGTCGGGAAATTTAGAAAAATCTATGCCAAACATCACGCCACCTCCCATAATACGCCGCTTTGCTTGATGTACTCGGTCACGCGCGCTTCGTCTTTAGGATCGACGTTTATAACGAGCGAGCCTAGTACGTTTTCGTTTAGCTTTTCTAGCTTGCCCCAGACGATATTAAAGTCGATATTTAGCGTGCGAGCCATGTGTGTGATGACGCTGTTTTGAGCGACTTCTTTTGGGAAAAAGAGCCTGATATTGACGCCCTCGCTCGGCAAAATTTCATCCTCGCCGAGGAATTCCTTCATCTTTTCGTCAGGTTTTAAAAATAGCTCCTCGATCGTGCCGCTACCGATTATCTTGCCGCTTTCTAGCAGTACTGCGCGGCGCGCGATGCTTTTTACGACTTCCATCTCGTGCGTGACTAAAACGACGCTGATATTTAGCGTTTGATTGATCTGTTTTAAAAGCTCGAGTATCGAATTCGTCGTATTTGGATCAAGCGCCGAGGTTGCCTCGTCGGAGAGTAAAATTTTTGGACTTAGCGCAAGGGCGCGGGCGATAGCGACGCGCTGCTTTTGTCCGCCGCTTAGCTCGCCCGGGTAGCTTGCGGCTTTGTTTGCAAGGCCGACTAACTCTAGTAGCTCGCTCACTCTTTTTTTGATTTCGCCGTCTGAGTAGCCCCAAAATTTAAGCGGAGTAGCGACGTTTTCAAACGCCGTTTTTCTGGCCATTAGCGCAAAGTGCTGAAATATCATCCCCACGTCTCGCCTAAGCTCTCTTAGCTCTTTGTCTTTTAGTGCCGAGATTTCTTTGTCAAATACCTTTAGGCTGCCGCCTTGATAGTCCTCTAGGCCGTTTACGCAGCGAAGCAGGGTGGATTTACCCGCGCCGCTGTGGCCTACGATGGCGAAAATTTCGCCTTTTTCTACGGTTAGGCTGACGTCGTCTATGATCTGCGTCGCTCCGTAAAATTTCTTTAAATTTTCTATTTTTATCACTCAAATTTCCTCGTTCATAATTCCGCCGAATCGCTACTAAAATTTATAAAATTTCACGCCTTAGCTCATCTGCGCTCTTTGGCGAAAGAAGTGCTGGAGCGATGTCAAACACGCTAAATGCGCCGCTTTGGCCACTTTGTGCCAAACGATACGCCGCGCGGGCGTAGGCTACGAGCACGCTTGCGGTAAATTCCGGATTTGAATCAAGCTTTAGCGAAAACTCGATCAGATGTTTATTTTCGCCGTGCTCGCCGGTCGCTCCGCTTCGCAGGACGAAGCCTCCGTGAGGGATACCGCCGTGCTCTTTTTTAAGCGTCGCAAGATCAATAAAATGCACGCTCGTGTCGTAGTCGGCGAAGTAGTTTGGCATCGTTTTTATCTCGTGCTCGATGCGCGCTTTATCGGCGCCCTCTTCGGCCACGACGTAGCACTCGCGCAGGTGTTTTTCGCGCGTGCTAAGTCTCGGGTTTTCGCCCGCACGGACTCGCTCTAGCGCGCTTTCTATCGGCACGGTGTATTGGCGCGCGTCCACGACGCCATCGATCCTGCGGATAGCGTCGGAGTGGCCTTGGCTCACGCCTTTGCCCCAAAACGTGTAGCTGCTGCCGTTTTCTAGCACGCTCTCGCCGAACAGTCTATTTAAAGAAAATAGCCCCGGATCCCAGCCAACGGCGATGATGCCTACGTTTCCGCCCGCTTTGGCTGCGGCGTCCACGGCGGCGAAGTGCTCAGGAATTTTTGCGTGCGTATCAAAGCTATCAACTACATTAAATTCTTTTGCAAACTCAGGCGTCTGCGTCGGTAGATCCGTCGCGCTACCGCCGCAAAGAACTAAAACGTCAAATTTGCCCTTGTGCGATAAAATTTCATCCACACTAAACACTGGTGCGCCGTATGTTTTTACCTCGCTTGGATTTCTGCGGCTAAAAACCGCCGAAAGTTCTAAATCCTTGCTATTACTTGCGGCAAGCTCTACGCCGCGACCTAAATTTCCATATCCCAAAACCGCTATTTTTATTTTTTCGTTCATTTTTTTATCCTTCAAATTTTAAAATTTAGCGCGTAAAACGGCGCGCTGCTGATGAAATTTTACTTCATCAGCAAATAATAAATCACGTATATCCAACTTAAAAATCCGTGAATTATCGCCCACAATATGCTTTTATTAGCTCCCCACGATAGCGCGACGGCTATGACCGTGCCTAGCGTAAATCCACCGATACTGCCTTTCATTTTTTCTCCTTGATTTAAAATTTAGGTTCAAACGAGCGGACTACTC
>CAUSIL010000262.1:0-2788 GCA_963531395.1 uncultured Campylobacter sp. | reverse complement strand
CCGAAGTTTATACTGATTTTAAACGACTTTTTGGCAAAATCTACGGTTTAAAAAGTCAAATTTAAGGAAAAATATGCTTGAAGTAAAAAATTTATTAATGAGATTTAACGCGCAGCTGCTATTTGAGGACGTAAATTTAAAGCTCACTCGCGGCAACCGCTACGGTCTCATCGGCGCAAACGGTGCGGGAAAATCGACGTTTTTAAAAATCCTTGCAGGCGAGATCGAGGCAAACAGCGGCGAGATCGTCATCGAAAACGGACTAAAAGTAGGCGTGCTAGGGCAAGATCAGTTCGCGTTTGAAAATTTTAGCGTCAAGGACGCCGTGTTATACGGCAACAAACGCCTCTACGACGCAGTAAAAGAAAAAGAGCAACTCTACATGAGCGAGGAGTTTACCGACGCCGTAAACGACCGCCTGGCGGAGCTTGAGATGATAAGTGCGGAAGAAGATCCTAGCTACGAGTACGAGGTTAGGATCGAGAAAATCCTAAGCTCGCTTGGCTTTAGCGACTTTGAAAAGCCAATGAGCGAGGTGGAAAACTCGGATAAATTTAAAGTCCTGCTCGCTCAAGTGCTGTTTCCAAAGCCCGACATCCTTTTCCTCGACGAGCCGACCAACAACCTTGACATCGAGAGTATAAAGTGGCTGGAAAACGAGCTAAACCGCCACGAGGGCACGATGGTGCTAATCAGCCACGACCGCCACTTTTTAAACGCCGTTTGCACGCACATACTAGACGTGGATTTTAAGAAAATCAGGCAGTTTGCCGGCAACTACGACGACTGGTACATCGCCTCGACGCTGGTTGCTAAACAGCACGAGATGGAGCGCGACAAAAAGCTAAAAGAAAAAGAGGAGCTGGAGAAATTTATCGCGCGATTCTCGGCAAACGCGAGCAAAGCCCGCCAAGCCACGAGCCGTCAAAAGCAGCTAAACAAACTCGACATCGAGGAGATCAAGGTATCAAGCAGACGCGATCCTAGCATACTTTTCCGCACCAAGCGCGACATCGGCAACGAGATCCTAGAGGTGCGCGGCATCAGCAAAACATACGACAAGGTTTTGTTTGAAAATTTTAGCTTCAAGCTCGAAAAAAACGACAAAGTCGCCATCATCGGCGCAAACGGCGTAGGCAAAAGCACGCTAGCTAAAATCATCATCGGCGAGGTAGCTCCGGATAGCGGCGACGTGCACGTTGGCGCTACGATAGAGCCTAGTTATTTCGCGCAGGACACGACAAACAAAATCACCGGCGAGCTAAAGCTCTACGAGTGGCTGCAAGACGAAAACAACAAGGACCTAGACGAGATCCGCAAGTGCCTAGGGCGTATGCTATTTAGCGGCGCCGAGCAGGAAAAATCGGTCGGCAGCTTAAGCGGCGGCGAGAAACACCGTCTAATGCTAAGCCGCCTGATGCTAGAGCGCGGCAACCTGCTCGTGCTAGACGAACCAAACAACCACCTAGACCTCGAAGCCATCATCGCTCTAGGCGAGGCGCTGTATAAATTCGGCGGCAACGTCATCTGCGTGAGCCACGACCGCGAGCTCATCGACGCGTTTGCAAACCGCATCATCCATCTAAAAGGCAATGGCGAAGTAGTTGATTTTAAGGGAACTTTTGAAGAATACGCCGCGATGAACGAGGGAGCGACGGCTTAAATTTTATCTTTAATCTTAGCTTTTGATTCGGCGGGCAAATTTGACGCTCGCTAAATTTAAAAGCAAATCTAAGCGGCAAATTTAACTCGGTTTTGCTGCTTGGATTCTGGACCTAATTTTGTAAATTTTATGTGCGTATACCCGCATCTTTAAAACGCTAAAAGGAGCCAAAACGAAAAATTTACTAAAATCGTAAATATGGTAAAAGATGCGGGCGAACCGGTTAAAAATTTTGTAGAAATGTCAAAAAACGATCCGAAATTTAAGGATTATTACCGCGATTTTTACCGATATCAGTGCGCAAATTTTAAAAATCCGCGAAAAACTGCGCGCCGATTTTACGAGGCTAAAAGAGCAAGGCAAATAAACCTCCGCTAATTTTAAATCTCTCAAATTTTTAGCGGCGAGGACTTCCGCTAGCACCTGCCGATACGCAAAACGGCTCCGCCCGCCTACACCGCAAAAGGAACTACTGTATTTAGCGCGGATTTATATCTGGCTCGCCCAGACCTGCATCTTTAAGGTGCCAAATTTGGCTTGGTCAAATTTACAATACGCATTTTTAGTTTCTCTAAAATTTAAACTTTTAAATTTTCTCTTTGGGAGAGGAAAGGACTTTACTTAGTTTCTCTTGCGGTAGCTACTGTCGCCCTATTAGGCTTAAGACCGCATGCAACTCGTGACTGCAAGCAGACTACTACGCTGTGTTTACAGATACGAGCAAAGCGCGGTAGAGCGTCGCCTTCCTTTATTTTGCGCTTTCCGCTCGTAACTTCCAGATGCAGACCCTCCCCGTCTGCTTGCAGCTGCTGCTAGCGCAGCGACGCAGAAGCCCCCCCAACCCCACTGCACGCGAGAAGTTGCTGCGCTATGCGCAGTTCTATCTGGAGCTACCGCGCCGCAAATTTTAAATTTAGCATTTTCAAGATACGGGTCTCGGTGGGTAAAATTTCTATACAGTTTTATCGTATTTTTATCTTGATTTTCTTGTTAAGGGGGAAGGGGCTTGAATTACGCTCTGCTAGTAGTTGCGAGGCAAAGCCGAAGCAAAAGAGCTCCCTTTTATATCCGCCTTTCTCTTTTTCTTGGGTGGCGGAAGGGGTTTCTACTTACGAAGCGTCGCCC
>CAUSIL010000261.1:0-2821 GCA_963531395.1 uncultured Campylobacter sp. | reverse complement strand
ACGCATCCGCGCGCCTCGCCCGTTTCGCACGCTTTTTGCCAAAATTTTGCCGCCGTTTGTTCTTCGCCCGCGTCGCACGTGGTTTGAGCTTCGTCCGTTAAATTTGCAAGGGCGAAATTTAGAGCAACAAGTAGTAGCAAGAGCTATTTTATCATCGCACTCCTTTGTTAAATTTTACTAGCTTTACTTTTCTCAAATTTAACCTATTTTGCTTCTTTGTAGAGTTTGCATACTGCTGTCGATAGGTCGTAGTATCTGGGCGCGCTGCCTAAGTAGTGCGACGATGCGCTAAAACTACGCAATCTTGGTGCCCTTGAATATTATTTGCGTATGGGGTAAATTTGATACAGTTACGCAAACGGCTATGATCTTTTTCAAATTTTTCCTTAAATTTAGCGCGAGTCAAATTTGAGCTACAAAACCCGCGCCGAGCCAAATTTAACCGCATCTTTAAAGACTAAAATTTTATGGCGCGGTTACTAGAGTGGCCAAAACTCTGACGCAAAAATTTATCTTGCCCGCGCTTAGGTTCGTGAGCTGCGCGGCAATAAAAAAGACGGTCAAATTTAGCCAAGAACCGCTCGGACAGCAAAGCCAAATTTGACCGAATTGCGGTTCGTCGCTACGCAGCGCAAAACGATATGCTCCGCTTGCTTGCTTCTAGCGGTCGCAATTGCCAAAACGCTATCTGCAAGGCTTTGGCGTAGATGATTTACCGCTTTTTTAAAGAACGGTTTACGTTTCCGCAAGCATCGTTTGCAGACAAAACTCGGTAATAAAAAGTAGCGGTAAAATGGCCAATTTTAACCCTAAATTAAGTCTGCCTAAAAGTTAAATTTAGCCTGCTTTGAGAGTTTGTTGCTACAACTGCAAAGCGATACGCCCTGCTAGTCTATTTTGATACGCGCGCCTTTTCTTGCGTTCTTAAAGAAAACGTTTTGCGCCCGCAACCGCCTTGCGGCGAAAATGCAGGCGTATAGCGTCGCAATTTTAAATCTCGCCATAGCTAAACGTTAAATCTAAAATGCATCACGTCACCGTCTTGAACGACGTAGTCCTTGCCTTCTAGGCGCATTTTGCCCGCTTCTTTGGCCGGATTTTCGCCGCCGCACGCGACGTAGTCCTCGTAGCCGATGACCTCGGCTCTGATAAATCCTCGCTCAAAGTCGTTGTGGATGACGCTGGCGGCTTTTGGCGCTTTCCAGCCTTTTACGATCGTCCATGCGCGCACCTCGACTACGCCAGCGGTAAAATAGCTGATCAAATTTAGCTTCGCAAACGCCGTTTTGATGATCTTTTCCAGGCCGCTTTCGTTTGTGCCTAGCGAGCTTAAAAACTCATGCGCCTCTTCGTCGCTAAGGCCTACTAGCTCCTCTTCGATCTTGGCGCAAAGCTTGATAACCTCGTGTCCCGAGCGCGCGGCAAATTCGCGAAGCGCCTGTACGTATTTATTATCCTCCGAGATGCCGTCCTCACCCACATTTGCGCCGTAGACGACCTCTTTTGCGCTGAGTAGCCTTAGCTCTTTGTTTAAATTTATAAATGCTTCCTCGTCCTTGCCTCCGAAACTGCTCGCGCTTTTGCCGCCATTTAGGTGGGCTAGCAGCGCGTTTGCCGTCTCAAGAGCCTCTTTCGCGCCTTTTGCGTTTGCTTTAGCTTCGCGGGTTAGGCGCTCGATTTTTTTATTTAGCTGTTCGATGTCGGCTAGGATGAGCTCGGTCTCGATGATCTCGACGTCCCTGACGGGATCGACGCCGCCCTCTACGTGCGTGATGTTTTCGTCCTCAAAGCAGCGCACGATGTGTAAAATCACCTCGGTTTCGCGAATGTTTGAGAGAAATTTATTTCCCAGACCTTCGCCCGCGCTTGCGCCATTTACTAGCCCTGCGATATCGACGAATTCGATCGTGGAGTATTGGATTTTGTTTGGATTTACGATTTTGGCTAGCTCGCCTAGGCGCTTGTCGGGCACCGGCACGACGGCTTTATTGGGCTCTATCGTGCAGAACGGATAGTTCGCGCTCTCGGCGTTTTGCGCTTTGGTTAGCGCGTTAAACGTGGTTGATTTGCCGACGTTTGGCAAACCTACGATACCTACTGCTAGTCCCATTACAGCTCCTTTGCCATAGCGCATAGATAATAAAGATTCATTCGCACGCCCGCTCCCGTCGCGCCCGCCTGGTTATATCCCCAAGCTTTTTCGGTGTATGCGGGGCCTGCGATATCCTGGTGCATCCACCTGTCTTTAAATTCGTCTTTTATAAATTTATCTAGAAAAATGCCCGCCGTGATCGCGCCGCCGTAGCGACTAGACGCCGTGTTGCTGACGTCTGCGATCTGGCTTTTGATCAGCTCGCGCAAATGAGGGTTAAACTCTAAAATCGTATTTAGCTCGCCGCTTTTTGCCGCTTTTGCTTTAAATTCCGCTTTTAGCTCCTCGTTGTTGCCCATTATACCGCTCGTGTATTCGCCAAGTCCGACCACGCAAGCGCCAGTTAGCGTCGCCATGTCGATGAGGATATCGGGCTTAAAATCCTGCGCGTAGCTAAGGCAGTCTGCCAGCACCAAACGACCCTCGGCGTCTGTGTTTCGCACCTCGATGCTAACGCCGCTGCGAGAGATTAGCACGTCGTCGGGTTTATAGGCGTTGCCGCCGATCATGTTTTCGGTCGCGCCTAAAATAGCGTGAATTTCAAACGGCAAATTTAGCTCCGCCGCACCTTTGATTATACCCATTGCCGCAGCCGCGCCGCTTTTGTCGGCTTTCATAGTTAGCATATAATCATCCGGCTTTAAACTAAGCCCGCCGCTCACGTAGGTT
>CAUSIL010000260.1:0-2823 GCA_963531395.1 uncultured Campylobacter sp. | reverse complement strand
CATATAAATTTAGGCCGAAATTTTACCAAATAATCAAGCTATCTACTCTGCCTGGCAATATAGCCAAAGGCTAAATTTAGTAAAATAGCATACAGACTATTTGGCAAAAATATCAAAAAATTAAGCAAATTAACACGAAGTTAAAGAAAGCTTTTTGTCCTCAAGGCGGTAAACTTCGTCGCATCTTTGCGCAAGCTCGTTGTCATGAGTGACCAAAACCAACGCCGCATCGTTTGCTTTGATATAGTTAAATAGCGTTTGCATCACTTCGTTTGCGGTCTGTTTGTCTAGATTTCCCGTCGGTTCGTCGGCAAATATCACGCGCGGCTTTTTGCAAAGCACTCTAGCGATTGAGACGCGCTGCTGCTGCCCGCCGCTTAGCTCGCCTACTTTTTGATTCATTACGCCGTCTATCTTTAAATTTGCCAAAATTTCATCGTCGATTTTTTGCGCGGATAAAACGGAAGCTAACTCGATATTTTCATGCGCGCTAAAGCCTTTAAAAAGATAGTGCGCCTGAAAAATGATCCCGAAATCAAATCTGCGGATACGCAAAAGCTCGTTTGCAGGTAGTTCGTAAAGCGACTTGCCGCCGTAGATAACTTCGCCGTTTTTGGGTCGCAAAAGAGTGGAAAGTATGTGGAGTATGGTTGATTTGCCGCAGCCGCTGACGCCCGTTATGGCGCAGCTGCCGCCGGCATTTACGCTTAAATTTACATCCTCAAAGAGCGTATAATCATACGCAAAGCCTAGATTTACGCCCTTTAAGATTTCCATTAAATTTTAGCCTATTTGCGCCGCAACCTCGGCCGCAAAGTCCTCGTTTTTCTTCTCTAGGCCTTCGCCAAGCTCGAAGCGAACGTATTTTACTACCTCGATCTTACCGCCTAGCTCTTTGCCTTTTTCTTCAACGACTTGCTCGATAGTTTTTTTATCGTCCATTACGTAAAACTGTCCAAGTAGCGTAAGGCGCTGATCTAAAACGGTGTTGTCCGCGTAAAATCTCTCGATCTTACCAGGGATGATCTTATCCCAAATTTTCTCAGGTTTGCCCTCGGCTTTTAGCTCTTCTTCAATCGCTTTTGTAGCTTTTGCAAGCTCGGCATCGCCTATCTGGCAGCGGCTAGCATACTCAGGGATGTGATGGAGCGGCTTGCCTAGGCGTTTTAGCTCTTCGTTATCTTTTTCAAGCTCGGCGCGAAGCGCGATAAATTCCTTCTCGACAAACTCTTTGTCAAGGTCTTTGTAGCTTATAACGCTTGGCTTCATAGCAGCTGCGTGCATGCATAAATTTCTTGCAAATTCAGCCGCTTTGTTTGCGATTTCTGCGCTTTCGCAAGCTAGGCCGATTAGCACGCCTACGCGGCCGTTTGAGTGCACGTAGCCGTTTACTACGCCTTTATCGTCCGCTTTTATAGTCTCAAAGCGGCGAACGACCAAATTTTCGCCGATAGTAGCGATCTGGCTTTTGAAATAATCCTCAAATTTAACGCCGTTAATTACGCTTGCGTTTAGACTCTCGACGTCTTTTATCAAATTTGTTTGGATGTGCGCCGTAGTGTCTTTTGTCAAATTTTGAAACTGAGCGTTTTTAGCGACGAAGTCGGTCTCAGAGTTTATCTCGCTGATAGTTGCGGTTTTGCAGTGGTCGCAAACAACAACGCTCACAAGACCCTCGCTAGCTAGGCGGTCGGCCTTTTTAGCCGCTTGACCTAGACCCTTTTCACGCAGGATATCAACGGCTTTTTCCATATCGCCGTTAGCCTCGGCTAGCGCCTTTTTGCAGTCCATCATTCCGGCTCCGGTTGATTCGCGGAGCTCTTTTACCATTTGTGCGCTGATTTCCATTACTCTTCGTCCTCGCTGAAGTCCTCGGAGAAGTCTTCGTTAACAGCCTCGTTTACGACTGCGTCTTTTTCGGCTTGGCTTACGGCCTCTTTGCCTTCTTCTAGCTCGCCGCCGTCTTTTTCAAGCTGAGAGCGTCCCTCGATGATAGCCTCGGCCATCTCTTGGCAAAAAAGCTGAACTGAGCGGATCGCGTCATCGTTGCCAGGGATAGGGAAGTCGATAACGTCAGGATCGCAGTTTGTATCGATCGGAGCTACGACAGGGATTTTTAGGCGGTTAGCCTCTTGAACGGCGATTTTTTCTTTTACGGTGTCGATGACGAAAATCATATCAGGCACGGTTTTTAGGTTTCTGATACCGCCTAGAGACGCTAGAAGCTTCTCTTTTTTGCGGCGAAGCATTAGAGCTTCTTTTTTAGTTAATAAATTTATAGAGCCGTCTTCTTCCATGGCCTCTATTACTTCGAGTTTGCGGATAGATTGGCGGATAGTGCCGAAGTTCGTCATCATGCCGCCTAGCCAGCGGTGATTTACGTACGGCATGCCGCATTTTTCGGCATACTCTTTTAGGGTTGCGCCGGCTTGCTTTTTAGTACCTACGAAAAGTATAGTCTTACCCTCAGCAGCCGCGTCGCGAACGACGTTATAAGTGTAGCGGAAGTAGCGGATAGTTTTTTGTAGATCTATGATATAGATACCTTTTCTCTCGCCGAAAATGAATTTTTTCATCTTCGGATTCCATCTGCGTGTTTGGTGTCCGAAATGAACGCCGCACTCTAGCAAATCTCTCATTGTTACCATGAGTTTTCTCCTTGTGGGTTTCCCCGAAATTTAGGTTTCTCCTCCACACCCATTAACATTTGCTTTTAACAAACGCAACCAAATTTTAGGACTGGTGTGTGTGAATTGAAGCTTGGATTATATTTAAAAATAGCTAAATTAAAGCTAAATTTAAGCGGTAAAAGCCATAAAAGCT
>CAUSIL010000259.1:0-2825 GCA_963531395.1 uncultured Campylobacter sp. | reverse complement strand
TTGCTCATCGTCTTTATAAATCGCAGAGTTTGATTTGTTTAGATCAAAGATAATCTTCTCGCCATTAAATTCGATTAAAATAGCCATATCATTAATGCGTTTTGCTTGGTTTATCTTTGTAAAATTTGATAAATAACTTGCAATTTGAACTAAATGTGCGTACTTCATGCTAAAGATTATATCAGAAATGTTGCAAAAATGTTTTAACAAAAGCTTCATCACTTTTTGTGACAGAATAGTAAAAATCTGTTTTTTTATGGTCTTGTTTTTAATTTTGAAAGTGCTTCATTTGTAATGTTATTGAAATATAAATTTTTCGTAAATTTTTTTATAAAAATTTAAATTTTGTTTATATATAATGATAACCGTTTTTATAATATTAAAATTTAAGGAAAAATAAATGAATAAATTTCGCATTAGTGCGGTGCTTTGTTTTGCTATTTCTGCTTTAAATGCTACTGATGTAAGCTTAGATGGTATCAGCGTTGAAGATAGCGCAGACGATGGATATAGAGCCACAACGAGCGAAGTAGGCAAAACAAATACGCCTATTTTAGAGATCCCGCAGACGGTAAACGTCGTGACCCAGCAGCAGCTAAAGGACAAAAAACCCGAGACTCTAGCCGAGAGCCTTCAAAACGTGAGTGGCGTTAGCTACGCAAACTCCACTGGAGGGGTATTTGACGCGGTTTTGAAGCGTGGATTTGGCAAAAACAGAGATGGATCGATCATGCGAAATGGCACTCCAGCTGGCGTTAGACACAGCTTTAACGCAACCGTGCAAACAGTAGAGGTGCTAAAAGGGCCAGCTAGCTTGCTTTACGGCGTGCAAGACCCTGGTGGCATCATGAATCTAGTCACCAAAAAACCGCTTTACGACTTTAGTCATGAAATTTACGCTGGCGCTGGTAACAACCACTACTATAACTATGGCTTTGATAGCACCGGACCTATCGGAGAAAGCGGCTTTGCGTATAGATTTATTTTCGATCAAAGCGGCAAACACTACTGGCGAGAGTATGGCAAATTTAAATCCGTGCTTGTAGCCCCAAGCATCAGCTACAAAGGCGATGACTACCGTATCGACGCTGCCTACTCATACGGACGCTACACCGATCCGCTTGACCGCGGTAGCTACATGGTGACAAACAAAACTGCCGCATATAAAAACTGGGACGGGAAATTTCTACTAAGTGATCCAAAAAAGAGGCTCGATGAGAAATTTAACGAGATAAAGGGCGAAATTCACACGTTTGATGTCGGTTTTGAGAAAAATTTGAGCGAAAATTGGCTTTTAAAAGCAAACTACGCCTTTACAAGATCGATGCACGAGTACGGACAAATGAGGGTTAGAAATTTTGCTCCAGCAACCGGCTTAGTCACTAGAGAGAATTCCTACTATCGCGATTTTGAACACAGAACTCACGCTGGTGGGGTAAATTTAAACGGTATAGTTGAGACCGGCCCCATCTCGCACAACCTAATAACAGGCGTGGATCTAAAAGAGGAGCTTCGCCGCAGGGCAAATTCTTATAGAAGTCAAGGCGGAGTAAATAACGTAAATTTATATAACCTAGTCTTTGGCACCGCCTCTTTAGTAAAAACACCAAATCAAAACGACAAACAATATCAAAGGATACGAAGCATCGGCACATACGTGCAAGATAATATAAATTTAACCGAAAATCTAATCTACGCACTCGGCTTAAGATACGAGTACTACGATCAGCTTGGTGGCAAGGGCGAGCCATTTAAAACAGCCACCGACAGCCACGATGACAAGCTGATATATCAAACTGGCCTAGTCTATCTACTAAACAAAGAGTGGTCGGTATATGCAAACTACGCTCAAAGCTTTAAGCCGCAAATATCTATGAATGACGATCTTGGCTCGCTAGATCCTGAAGAGGGCAATTCTATCGAGTTTGGAAGCAAATTTCAAAACGATAGCATTACAGCTACCGCAGCTATTTTTGATATCAAAAAGAAAAACGTAGCCTATAGCCTAAACAACATCACTTACGCAAGTGGCGAGGTGCGCTCACGTGGCTTTGAGCTAGACGCGAACGGCAAAATAACAAAGGGGCTTACTTTAGGGACCAGCTACGCCTATACAAAGACAAAGACTCTAAAAGACGAGGAGAACACTTGGAAGGTTGGCAAGCCATTTGACGCCACACCAAAGCACCAGGCAAGCTTGCTCGCAAACTACGACTTTACACACCTTGGCTTAAAGGGCTTTAGGCTAGGCGGTGGGGCTAGATACTTTGGCTCATGGTTTGCCTACTCAAATTCTGGTGACGCGTACAAGATGCCCCATGCTGTGACTTATGACGCATTTGCAAGCTACACAACTAAAATTTTAGGCTATGAGACAAATTTTCAGCTTAATGTGAAAAATTTGACTGATAAAATTTACTACACATCTTACAACTCAGAGAGTAAAAATATCCTAGCCATCGTGCCAGGATATGGCAGGCAGTTTATGCTGACTGCTAGCGTTAAATTCTAAATTTACTAGGCCTTTTGGCTTAGTAAATTTTCTTTAAATTTAGCAATTTTCGTTAAAATCGCCTCAAAAATTTAAAGGAAATTTATGAAACAAACTATCACCGAGAAAATATTTTCAGATCACGTTGGCAAAGAGGTAAGCGCAGGAGAGATCATCGAGAGCAAGATCGATATGATCATAGGTAACGACATCACGACGCCTATTTCGATCAAGCAGTTTGAGCGAAGTGGCGCTAAAAAGCTAGCTAACCCAGACGGCTTTGCTATCGTGATGGATCACTACATCCCAACAAAAGATATCTTAAGCGCAAATC
>CAUSIL010000258.1:0-2850 GCA_963531395.1 uncultured Campylobacter sp. | reverse complement strand
CGGCCATGTTGTTAAACAGATAAAGCATCGCGATACCTAGAAACGTCGCGATAAAATACCAAACCGAGATATAAAGCGTCCTCTCGCGGCGGATACCGATAAGGCCGAATATACTAACGCCCCAAAGCACCCAAAGCACGACCACGCCGATATCTAGAGGCCACTCTAGCTCGGCGTACTCTTTTGACGTGCTAACGCCGGCAAGCAGGCTAAACACGCCGCCTGCCATAACCAGCATATATATCCAAAAGTGCAGCTTGCCTACCGCCATCAAAAACGGCGACTCGCTCATTGAGACCTTTAAAACCCTCTGTCCGATATAGTACCACGTCGCAAATACGCCCGAAAGCATAAATCCAAATATCACGCCCGCCGTGTGAAGCGGTCTTAGGCGGCTAAAGGTGCCGTATTCGCCCGCGAGATAGTTTAAGTCTGGGTACGCCATCTGAAACGCTATGAAAACGCCGACGCTCATACCGACTATCCCAAACAGTATCGTCGCGAACATAAAATACTTGGCGACCGTGTAGTCGTAGCTTAGCGCCCTGTCTAGTCGCATCGATATCCTCCTTTGTTTATTTTGTTATTAGATTGTTATTTTATTAGATTTTTAGTGTAAAATCGCTTAACCGACCTAAATTTGCGTTTCAAATTTTACTTTTTCAGCTCGATTTTATAGCCTAGTCCCGGCGAGTTTTTGATGAGACCGGCGCCTACTTTATCGCGTATTCGCTTGATAAATGTTCTAACGGCCGGATCGTTTACCTTTTCGCCAAACCACACCACGTTTCTGATCTCCTCGGTTAAAACGAGCGTACCGATACGTTTAACCAAAAGCGAGATAAAGGCCAGCTCTTTTTTGGTTAACGCGATCTCGACGCCGTTTTTTACGAGCACTTTTTTGGTTTGATTAAACGAATATCCGCCCGAAATCTCGATGATATCGGCGCCTATGATTTTGGTTTTTACGATCTGCTCTAGCAGGGCGAAAAGCTCGTCCATGTCGATAGGCTTGATCACGTATTTATCGATGCCCACGTCGATAGCTTTTAGCAGCTTTTCCTTTTCGCTATACGCGCTTAGGATCACTACGGGCGTATTTTTTGAGAACTCTTTTATCTGCCTTGACATCTCAAGTCCGTCCATGATAGGCATCATGATGTCGGCTATCACGATATCGGGGCTAAATTTTTTAAATTTCTTAAGACCTTCGTCGCCGTTTGAGGCCGAAATAACCTTTTGAAATACGCCTGCGAAAACCTCTTGCATCGACTCTCTTATGCTATCCTCGTCTTCAACCAGCAGTAGCGTTAGCTCTTTAAAATTTTTCATTTTTCATCCTTTAGCGGCAGCTTTATCTCAAATTCCGCTCCAAATTTTACGTTTTTAGCGCCGGCGCTTCCGCCGTGATTTTTAGCTATGCTTTTTAGCATGTATAATCCTATACCCGTGCCTAAGCTTGGGTGCTTGGTAGTAAAATAAGGCTCAAAAATCTTGTCCATTATTTCCTCTTTTATGCCGCCTGCATTATCCGTTACTCTTATGATAACAAATTTATCCTTTGTTTCTAAGCTTAGCGTTACTTTTTTATCGCTTTTTTTATTTGCCAGCGCATCTTTGGCGTTAGAAAGCAGTATGATCACGGCCTGACAAAGCTGCGACTCAAAACCATAAATTCGCCCCTCGCTTCTTAGCTCCAAATTTACGTCTATGCCCTCTTTTTCGTAGGTTCCCTGCACCATCTTTAGCGCGTTTTCTATCGCGGCCGAGGGCAAGAAAGTCTCCTTCTCGCGCTCGACGTTAAAAAAGTTCCTAAAATCCTCGATCGTCTGCGACATGCCCTTTATCACGCGCTTTGCGTGCTCGTAGCCGGCCTCGAATTTCTCGTTTGCTTTGACGCCCTCTTTTAGCTTAAAAAGCGTAATGCTAAGCTCGTTTAGCGGTTGGCGCCACTGGTGAGCGATATTTGCGATCATCTCGCCCATCGAGGCTAGACGCGACTGCAAAAAGAGCATTTTAGTTTTTTCCTCATTTTTCTTAATCTCGGCTTTTACCAAATTTTCTAGATTTTGGTTTAAATTTACGAGCTTGGCCGTCTGCTCGGCAACTCTGTTTTCGAGATTTTCGTTTAAATTTAACAGCTCTTTTTTCGTCTTTTCAAGCTCGTTGTTTAGGTTTATCACGTCCGTCACGTCGTATCTGATCGCAAGAAACTCCTCAATCTCGCCGCTTAAATTTAAAATCGGGATAATGGTCGTGTTTAGATAGACGTCGCGGCCGTCTTTGGTGCGGTTTCTTATCGTGCCTTTGTGCACTTTTTTGGCTAAAATCGTCTCCCAAAGCCGCGCGTAAACGTCCTTTGGCACCTCGGGATGGCGCACGATGTTGTGATTTGCGCCGATTAGCTCCTCGCGCGTAAAGCCCGACATCTTACAAAACTCGTCGTTTACGAAGGTGATAGTGCCGTTAGTATCGGTCTTTGAGACGATGTTGCTAGCCTCGATAGCCTCTTGATACTGCCTGAATCTTGCTTTGATGTTATCCATTGCTCGCCGTAAATCCTATAAAAGCCAGGTAAATTCCATAAATTATTATCGCTGCACCGCTTAAATTTAGCGCGTATTTTTTAAATTTTTCGCTCGCGGCCTTTAAAACCAGCGCGTAAAAACTCATCGCAAAAAAGCTAACCGCGCCAAAAGTCGCGGCGATGGCTGCGCCCTTTGCCCCGCTGCCGCTAGCTACGGCCAAAGCTAAAAAATAATAAACCACCCCGCACGGCAGCAGCCCGTTTAAAAACCCGAGCGTTAAAAACCCCGGCACGCTATTTTTAGCAATCGCAGCTTTCATTTT
>CAUSIL010000257.1:0-2854 GCA_963531395.1 uncultured Campylobacter sp. | reverse complement strand
CTCGTGCGATTTGCCTTGTCAAAGCTTGATTTGAAATAAAAATCTATCCGCTTATCTTCGTTAAATTTAACTAGCCTTTTTGCCACGTCAAAAACGAGCTGTTCGCTCTCGATGACGCAAGGCCCTGCTATTAGTATCATCGTCTCTCCTTTTTGCGAAGATTATAGCCCATTGTTGCTAAATTTTAAGAATTACTCTTGTAAAATCGACGTTTTTTTAAGGGTCATAATGAAAAAAATAGCAAAATTCGTAGCCTTCGCGGCTTTAAATTTTACGGCTTTAAATTTGCACGCTTCGCCGCTGGAAACGCTCTTGCAGGGCTCTAAAATTAGCGGAGAAATAGGCGCTTACAGCGAAACTAGGCGGGTAATTAGCGGGACTAAAACGACGTATTTTAACGACACTTCTTGGCTGGTGGGCTCAGCGGCGCTAAATTACGAACTTAGCTTCCTAGACGCGCTAAAACTTGGCATCGGCGGGCGCGGTAGCGTACCGATCTATGAAGGCGACAGAAACTACCGCACGCTGCACGGCAAGGGCGATAGCACGGAGCGAATTTACGAGGGCGACAGGGCGCTTTTATCGCAGCTGTTTTTAGGCTACGACGACGGCGTAAATACCCTAAAAATCGGGCGATTTGAAATGATAAACGATTGGTCGAGCAAGATCCAAGACGGCGTGCGGGTAACAAGCGCGGCAGCGCCTAATTTACTCCTTGACGCAAGCTATTCTAAAAGGCGCGGAAGGGCTTATTTAAAGGAAATGTGGGGCTTTACGAAGCTAAACGAGGGTCGAGGGATTTTTAATGCGGGAGCCACGTATAAACGAGGCGGCGCATCGGTTAAAATTTACGCGCTTTACGCAAGCGAGCTATTTAGCGCGCTAGGCGGCAAAATATCTTACGAAAGCGGCGGCTTTCAAAGCGGCGCGGGCGAGATGAAGCTAGGCTGGATGCTTCACTACGCAAGAAGCGACGAGAGAAAACAAAGCGGCGACGGAAGTTTGGCGGAGGCTAAAATTTACGGCGTTTTAGAGGGCGCCAAGCTTACCTTGGCTTACGTAAAATCGGGCAAAAGCGTAGGCTGGGGGAGTATGAATTTAGCCGGCGATCAAATCGTATTTTTCGAAGAAGGCGACGTGATATACGAGCGCGACGCAAGGACGTATTACGCGGCGTTTGATACGAAGATAAAAAAGCTAAATTTAGGAATGCTTTTAGGCACTACGAAGTATAGATTAAAGCGCGCGGACGATAAAACCTACCGCCAAAACGAGCTAACGGCTAGACTAGGCTACGAGATTGCTAAAAATTTGAGGGCGTTTGCGACGTTTGATCGGACGTTTAGAGCGCAGCCTAGATATCCTGCGATGATGCAAATAAGCGCGGGCCTAGTTTATAGCTTTTAGCGAGCTTGCGGCACGCAGGCGGCCGGCTGGTGACATTGTTTGATTAAATTTAGCAAGCTTATAGCTTGCTAAACGCGCACCGTTTGCCGCAAATTTCGCCTACCTTTCGCGCGCTACTAAAATTCCGCTAAAAATAACCAAAAATATCCCGAAAAACGCCGCCGCATTAGGTAGCGTATCGCCCATAAAAAAGCCCACGACGAGCGAAAATACGACGTCCATATAGCTTACCGCGGCGACCGAGCCCGCCTTTTTGCTCGCCGCATACGCCTTCGTCATATAAAACTGGAAAAAATAGCCCGCAAGCCCCATTAGTACGATTAGGATTATGCCTTTAAAATTCGGCGCCACAAACGGCGAAAGCAAGAAATCTAGAGGTTCAAATTTAACCCACTCCGCAACGCCCATCAAAAGCATCGGCAGAGCCGTTCCCCACGCCATAAAGCTAAGCACGATGACGCTCGTGTCGTAGCTTTTGCGAAGAGTTCTAACGCTAAGCATCGCAAGCGCCGCTCCCACGCCGCTCCAAAGCCCCAGCCAGTCGGTTTTGTTGATGCCTAAATTTGGCTGGATGATAAAAAGTATGCCGATAAAGCCTAGAAATATCGCACCCCAGCCCTTTTTGCTAAGAGCTTCTTTTAAGAAAATCGCCGCAAAAATCGCCGTGAAAATGGGGCTGGTTTTTTGAAAAGTATAGGCCGCGCCTAAATTTATATGAGCAATGTTGTAAAAAAGAGCAAAAAGCGCGATCGTACCGATAAATCCGCGAAACATAAGCACAAAAAGCTGCCCGCCCTTTTGGCGCGTCGGCGGCCTTTTGTAAATCGCATAAAGCACAATAGCAAGACCTACGGCGTTTCTAAAAAACACGACCTCGATACTAGGCATCTGCTCGCTCAAAACCTTCGCAAAGCCTCCGACGGCGGCAAAAAACATACACGCGATGATCATATAATAAGCGCCCAAATGGTGCAAAACGTATCTGCGAAACAAAATTTTTCCTTTAAATTTAGGCGTATTGTAATGCAAAACGGCTTAAATTTATAAACAATGTAAGCAAAAAATTTGTATAATCGGGATTTTAAGCGGCGAAGTCGGCCGCAAATTTAACGGGATTTTTAAGGGAAAATTTTGCAAAAGATAATTTTAGTCGGCAAGCCAAACGTCGGCAAAAGCTCGCTCTTTAACCGCCTAGCCGGCAGACGTATAGCCATCACCAGCGACGTTAGCGGTACGACGCGAGATACGAACAAAACGATTATAGAAATTTACGATAGAAGCTGCGTTTTGATCGACAGCGGCGGACTAGACGATAGCAGCGAGCTCTTTAAAAACGTCAAGGCAAAAACCCTAGCCGAAGCTAGAAGCTCGGACGCCATCATCTTTATGGTCGACGGCAAAATGATGCCTAGCGACGAGGATAAGGCCCTATACTACGCGCTTTTAA
>CAUSIL010000256.1:0-2887 GCA_963531395.1 uncultured Campylobacter sp. | reverse complement strand
TTAATCTAGCCCATAGGCGAACTTATGCCCTAAGCTAAACTTAGCCCATAGGCGCAAAGTAAAAGGGCGTAGCCGTTACCGACACCCTCCTGGGATAAGAGGACGGGTATTCAATCCGCCCCTTTTGAATTTCACGAAAAAATGAAAACGGACTTATTCAAAAAATCCTGAAAAAGGTTATCCACAAAAAAGGAAAACTAACCGACCGAATATTTGACCCGTTAAAGCTAGGCGTGAGATAATTAAGGCTAAAAGCTGGGTATATTTAACATAGGTAGCTAAACGCATTTTTGCACCAAGATCAGAATACGGCATTTTTAGCCGTAAATAGACCGCAAAGCCTGAATAAATCGAAGTTATGAGCCGTGATCGGAGCTGGGGGAATTAAATACCGCCAGCTACCTACATTTAACGTAGCTAGCTGGGTAAATTTAATTGAGGTAGCTACCAGAGAGAGATTTAAAGCGGTGGCATTTAAAGGGGATTTTGGGGCGATGAGGTTAAAGGTCTTTAGTTAATTCTTTGATTTTTTCGTAGCGTGTTGATTTTTCATAGCACATTAAAAACGGCTCAACCCAAGACGGAATAGGTTTTTTTTCGTCATTCCAATTGTAAATACTACCTGCGTTTAGTTTTGTTAAATTTGCAAAATCATTGACCGATAAGCCCAAATCGCTCAACCTCTTTAAAAAATCGCTTTTTAGCATTTCCGCCCCTTTGTAAAATTCGGCTAATTGTAGCATTTTTAATCAAAAATGTAAAATATTATCAAAATATTTCATCAAAGATTGTAAAACCACTTGACTTATTAAATCAAAGATGATATTATTTTATCAAATATTTAATCAACGATGAAAAACTTACCACAAAGGAGACCCAATGCAATTAACATTCGACATAGCCGACGAGCTAGACTTAACCAACGAGATACCAAGCACACTAAACGCCATTAGCACGCTAGTGTATGCTTTGCCGTATTTTAAAAAGCACGCAGGCATTAACGACGCTACCGTTATGAGCGCAAGCTACTTCTTAGCAGGCGCGCTAGACGACGTAGCCCAAGCCGTGCGAGATTACGCAGATAAAAAAATATCCGAGCAAAGAGAGGAGGAGAAGAAATGCTAATACTAGCCAACCAGGACAGACCGACTACCAAAGAGGGCTTTAACGCCCTTATCAGACAAAATAGCGGCGGTAGCGATGAGGTAAGCGAGCAAATAATAACAACGTCGGTTACTTAGTCTATTGTAGCAATATTTACGCGCTAAGACGGCTAAAAAGCTATCAGGATAAAATAGAGAGCCTGCTAGCCGATAAGATGATACTAAAAAGCGAGAACGAAAGGCTGCATAGCAGGATAAAAGAGCTAATCGAGATTAACGACGAACTTCAAGACGAGCTAAGCGAAAGGGGGCGTGGACAATGAATAATCTAAGCGGAGCAAGAGGCGACAAGGCGCGCGAGGCGTTTCAAGCAGAGGTAGCAAAGAGAGAGGCAAAGGGAACGGCGGACGCATTGTTTGAAACGGGCTTACAAGCATACCGCCTATTTAATTATTACGCTAGCGAATGCGAAAAGCTAGAGGAGAGAATAAAGTATCTTTGCGAGCAAATAGACGCCTTGCAAGTCAAAGACGAGCCCAAAGGTAACTACACGTGGCATAGCGATCTAAAAGGCGCGTAGGCTTATCAAAGGGGGGGGGCTTAATCGCCTCCTTGAATAAGTCTATTTTATCGGGCCGGTAATTTGTCCTGCTCAAAACCCGGCGCGTTAAGTCGATATGTTAAAAATAACGGGAATATTTAACGCGTGCGACCGAAGCTAAAGCGAATATTAAAGAGTAGGACGAGCAGACACGCTTTATTTCGCTTCCGTTTTTTTATTGAAGCGCAGACCTCAACGCAAACCAAGACGCGCCCTAATACGCGTTAAAATACCTCAAAACGTCGCAAAGGGCAAACAATGGAGCTACTTACCGCAAAGTAGGTAGGGCAAATTTTGAACCTATCGCAAAGCACGCTTACCAAGATGAGAAGCGACAAATACAAAGACCGTTTTAACTTCGTTTTACCCTTTATCAAGATAGGACGCGCGGTAAGATACGAGCGCGAAGCGGTAAATCAAGCCGTAAGCGAGCTAAAGGCGGCAAAATGAAAATAACGCCCGATTTAAAAGCCCAAATACTAGCTAGACACAAAACGGGCGACAGCCAAAGAAAAATACAAAAGACGTTTAATCTAAGCGCGGGCGCGGTCAATAAAATAACAAAGGGCGTAGAACAAAATCTAAAAGGCACGATAAATAAAGGCACGCAGTATCTAGCCGAGCTATCGGAGATGAACGAATACGAGCGCGAAGCGGTGGCACAGGTAGTAAGCGACAATGCGCGCGCTTTAGCTTTTTTCAAGCAAACGGCGGTTAAAAACCAAATAATGGCTAATAGGCTATTAAAAGAAGCTAGAGATTTAAGCGATATTGAGCTACATAGCAAAATAACGGCCAGAAACAAAGAAACGATACTAGGCAAAAATTACGATTTAGGCGAGCAAGGCGCGACCAACGCTCTAACGCAAATCATAATAAAGCGCGACGCGTGAAAACTTACGACATAGACCTATTTTACGAGCTATCGCAATTTTTTAAAGACGATTTGCGCCTTATGGCTCACGCCGTGGCTTATGAGTTAAATTTAAACGCTAAGACGATTTACAAGGATTTTTCATTCGGACGCTACAAGGACGAGTATTTAGAGGCTTTATTAGCCGTGAGCGATAACCCGAAAGAGGCTTATTTAAATTTACTGATGAAGTTTAGAGACAAAAGCCCGATATTTAACCGCGACGACTTCGCAAACGCCGAAGCCTACAGCGTGTTTAATAGGAGTTAC
>CAUSIL010000255.1:0-2891 GCA_963531395.1 uncultured Campylobacter sp. | reverse complement strand
CGCGTAGGTAGTCTAGGCTCGGCAGCGCCTCAAATCTCATCGGGACGGTTATGAAAATCTCGGGGCGATAGTTGGTCTCGCGAAACGGCGTAGAGCTCTTAGCCGTCTGCCACCACGAGCTTTGCGAGTAGCCCGCCGAGATCGTTTCGTTCATATCAAACACGTCGTAAAAAAGCGGCTTTTGCAAGCTGATCTGAAATGCAGTCTCAAATCTGCGCCTATCATCAACGTCGTTAAATGCGTAGGTTGCGGGCAGGAGGTAGTTTAGGTGGTGCATTTTTAGGCCTAAAATTTCATCCACGTCGTATGCCTCGCCGCTTTCGAATTTTTCTTTCGGGCGCTCTTTAGAGGCTATCTTTTGCTCCTCTACGGGCGCGTCCGCTACGCTATCTGACGGCGCTATCACGGAGCGCTCCATGGCGGCAGTTTCGCCGTCCTCATCCGTAAATATCGCCTTTTTAGCCGCTAGTTTATAAAGCTGAAGGGCTCTTGTTTTGTCGCCTTCGTACTCGAGCTTTGCGGCGGCTTCGTAGAGGCGCTTGGCCTCGTCTTTGGCGGTCGGCTCGGTTAAATTTTCAGCTAGATTTTCTGGTTGCGGGGCTAAATTTTGCTTCGCCGTTTCCGCCTGGGCGGCTAGGGCCAAATTTAACAAAATCGCCGATAAAACGATAATTTTTTTCATATTTTTCCTTCTTTTAAGGCTTGTTCGTAATCTGCCTGATAGTTGATGTTAAAAAACTCGTCCTCGCGCGCGAATTTTACGATCTTGCAGCGGCAGCGGCTACGTAAAAGCCCGATCTTGTGCTCGCCCGCGGCAAAAAGCTCGCCCGCGGCGTTCGCTAAATCCCCGCTAAAAAACCCGCAAAGCGAGTGCGTATGCGACTCGTCCGCAGCGATGACCATGTCGTATTCGCCGGCAAATTTATATAGTTCGCGCACGCAGCTTTCGCTAACAAATGGCATGTCGGCCGGGACGATAAAGACGCTTTCGTTTGGGAAGTTTTTAAGGATGCTGTAAAGCGCTAGCATCGGAGAAAAGGCCTCAGGGCTCAAATTTGCTGTATCTTGCGAGCAAATTTGAGCGGAGCTTGCCCCTGCGCCCTCTTTGTCGCTCGCCTCGGTCAAATTTAAGCGCGAGAACTCCTCTGGGCTGGCGTCTTTTATGAGCGGTAGGGGCGGGTTAAATTTGTCAAATTTGGAACTAACGAATACGCGCTCAAAAATCCGCCCGAATTTATGCGCTCCGTAGTGCGTGAGCGTCGCAAATCCGCCAAAAGGCAGCAGCGTTTTGTCGCGGCCCATTCGCGAGCTTTTGCCTCCGGCCAAGATGACGCATGTTTTCATTTTTTTCCTTGATTTTAGGTGCGCTATGATAGCATAAATTCGGCTCGCCTAGGCAAGCTATCGGCAGATTATCTTATCTGCCGCCGATGATTTTTTTTACCGCCAGCGCGGCTAAATTTAGCCCAAAGCACGCCGTCACGCCCATAAAGCTGCCCAGTTTCACGCATTTTGGCAGCTCGGTCGAAAACACGACGTCAAATTTGCCTTTAAACCCCGCTTTTTTAAGCTCGGCTCGTATTTTCTTGGCAAACGGGTCGTTGCAGGTCTGCCAGATGGACGCGACTTTGATCTGCGTCGGATCGAGACGCTTTGCGCCGCCCATAGAGCTAATTAACTTTTCGTGCGTTTTTAGCGCGAGAGCGACTTTAGCCGGCACGTCGTCGATAGCGTCGATAATAAGATCAAAGGGCGAAAAATCAAAATCCTCGACAAACTCCGGCGTCATTAGCTCTTGCAGCGCCATTACGCACTCGTATCTTGCGGCAAATTCGCCGACTTTGACCGCGCCGACGGCTTCGCTGTAAATTTGGCGGTTTTGATTGGTTATATCAAAAACATCCTTATCTATGAGAGTGAGTTTGCCTATGCCTGTTCTAGCCAGCGCGTCCGCGCAGACGCCGCCTACGCCGCCTACGCCGCAGATTAGGACGTTTGCTTTTTGAAGCTTTTTAAAATCATCGCCTAATAGCCATCGAGACCTCGTAAAGCGGTCCGGTTTTTCTAAATTTTCTTCGTTCAAATTTGATCCTTTAGGGCGGTTTTTAGCACGGCTAGACTCGCATGCGCCGTCATATCTAGCATAATGGGAGTAAGCGAGGCAAAACCGTCGCTAAGCGCGCTGATATCGGACTCGCCGTTTTGCTCGTAGTCTAGGCTCGAGGCTTGTCCGAGCCAATAATACTCGACGCCTCGCGGGTTGCGGTGAAGCATCGCGTGCGTGGCGTAGCTGCGTTTGCCAGCAGGCACAACGCGGTAGCCTCTAAATTCGCGGGGCGAGACGGCGGGGATATTTACGTTTAAAAACTGGCGCGGCGGTAGCGCTATCTCGCCGTTTAGTACGCGAGAAACGATAAATTTAACGACATCTTCGGCGAGCAAAAAGCCTGTTTTTTCGATACCGTCGCTCTTATAAAATTGCGAAAACGCGATACTTGGAATCCCTTGCAAAACGCCCTCCATAGCCGCTCCGCACGTGCCCGAGTAAGTGATGTCCTCGCCTACGTTGGCGCCGTGGTTTATGCCGCTTACGACTAGGTCGGGCGGCCTTTTATAAAGCGCGTGAAGCGCGAGATAGACGCAATCAGCGGGCGTAGCGTCGTCGAGTTTGTAAAAATCGTCATCAAGCTTGATGAAACGAAGAGGCCTAGTTAGCGTAAGAGAGTGCGCGCAAGCCGATTTTTCGCTGCTTGGGGCTACTATCGTGACGCGCGTGTCCGGTAGTTCGCGCAGCGCACTAGCTAAAGCGTGCAAGCCGCTAGCCTCGAACCCGTCGTCATTGGTTATCAAAATTTCTTTCAAATTTATCCTTAAAGCGTTGCAAGAACTCA
>CAUSIL010000254.1:0-2916 GCA_963531395.1 uncultured Campylobacter sp. | reverse complement strand
TTTGCCGTCTTTATCTTTTATAAATCCGCCCTTAAAATCGTGCTTAAATTTCTTGTGAAAATCATCGTCGTCATCGTCTTTCAGCTCGATATCAAGCTTTTTAGCCTCCGCCACGCTTAGCGCGCCAACTTGGGCGTTATAGCCGTTTCTAAACTCGCGCATAAACGCCTCTTTATCGGCGATACTCATCGCATCAAGCTTCTTTCTGATTTCGGTCTTTAGCCCGCGCTTAGCCTCTTTGGCTTCAAATTTTAGCTTGCCCGCGCGCTTATCTATCTCAAACGCTACCTCGCTAAGCGTCTTAGCATCGGCGTTTGCGACCATTTTATAAAGCTCGTCGTTCGTGCTATTTTCAAGCGAAGCGGCAAAAAGCCCGCCCGCAACCAACATACTAATCAAAACTACTTTTTTCATTTTCTCTCCTTTAAAAAGATGAGCGAAGTTTAAAGAAAAGTCGTGAAAAAAATGTTAATTTAAAATTTCGTTGATTTTTTTGACGAAATTTATCGGATTTACCTGCACGCCGCCGGCGATCACACCAAAGTGTAGGTGCGGCCCGCTCACTCGCCCGCTAGCGCCGCTAAGCGCGATGGTATCGCCTTTTCTGACGCTTTGTCCGACTTTGACGTTTAGCGCGCTTAGATGATAGTACTGCGTGTAGATGCCCTCGCCGTGATCTATGACAACCGATCCGCCCGCATAGTAGCGGTCTTTCGCGATGACGACTATGCCGTCGTTTGCCGCGACTACGGACGTACCGACTGCTGCTCTAAAGTCCGTGCCGCCGTGGTAGCTCTTTAGGGTGCCGTTAAATACGCGCGCAGTGCCGAACGGGCTTGTGACCACAGAACTCATCGGCAGGATAAATTTGGAGTCAAATTTTAGCCCTACGTTAGCCGTCGCGTAGATTTTATTCGCCTCCTCGCGCTCCTCCTCGATACGCTTTAGCACGTCTTTTGGCGGCGTTACTTTGCTGCCTTCGACGGTTATTTTTTCTTTTTTATATTCGCCCTCTACGATCTTAAAAATTATCGTCTCATCGCCACTTTTAAGCCCATTTATTAGCTTTATTTCGCCCTTTTGACGGTAGCTAGCGGCGACGAGGGCAAATTTTAAATTTTCATCACCGGGCACGCTAAGCCAGCGCTTTTTTTTACCGTCAATGCTTAAATTTCCGGCAAATTTAGCCTCCACCCGCACTATCTCGACGTCGCCGTTTACGATCATCTGAGTTTGGCTCGGCGTGCCGCTCTGCGCTTTTGCGCTTAAATTTAGGCAGAGCAAAACCGCTAAAATAATCTTTTTCATTTAACTCCTTTCTGCGTAAGGTTAACGAACATTTTTTAAATTTAATAAAAAAATACTATAATAGCGGGTAAATTTTACGAAAAAGGAAACAAAAATGAAAAGATTTTTAAAGCTTGCAACTTGCGCGCTGCTACTTACGCAGCTTGCTTATGCGGATTTTACGCAAAATCAAAAGGTTAGGACGTCGCTTGATATCCTAAACGACTTAGGCACTCAAAAGCTGCTAAATACAAAGGATACGAGCGAAGTTAAGGGTATAATTATAATCCCAGAGATGGTAAGCGGAGGCCTCATAGCTACTACGCATTCAGGCGACGGTATCTTTATCGGTAGAAATGACGATAATGAATGGAGTAGCCCGATATTCGTTAGCTTTAAAGGCGGCGGCATCGGCCTGCAGGCGGGATATAAATCAACCGACCTAGTTATTTTAATAAAATCAAGAAGATCGTATGCAGGACTACTAAACGGAAAAGGACAAATCGATCTAAGCGCCGATGCAGTGGTACTCGGTGCAGGCGAAAAAGCGGGAGTTATGACTGATTTGCCAGAAATTTCGGCTTGGGCCACAGAAAGAGGCAAAAGCAGAGGGCTTTTTGTCGGAGTTAGCATAAATACCTCTTTGATAGTCGTCGATAAGCAAGCCACGTATGATTATTACGATAGAATGTATGATATGGAAGATATTTATAACAACTCGCCTAAAGAGTCTAGATACACAAAAAAGCTTCAAGAAATAGCGAATAAATTTTTTCAGTATAAAAAATAAGAAAAACTCGGTTTAGCCGTTTGGCTAAACCGTATAAAGAGAAACGAACCTTTTTTTGTTGATCGGCGAAAACTGCGTCATATATTCAAACGCTTCTTCATAATCGCCGTCGGTGTATTTCGCAACCTCTTCTATAAGCTCGAAAAGCTCCTCGTCGTCAAGCGATTCAAAATTGCCTCGATTTTCCAAAACCTCCAGCAAAACAGCCTCAAGCTCTAGCTCGTCGTACGTCATAGTAGCCCTTTTAAAAAATTTGCGGAATTATGCCAAAATAACCTTTATAATCGCTTAGCCAAAATCTTGATTTTTTTGAGAATTAGTCTTAAATTTATCGCATTATCAGCTTGTTTTACTATAATTAGAACCTATTTTTATAAGGCAAAGCGGCTATAAATGCACAATTTTAATAATTTTTATATGAAATTTTTAGAGTTTTTACGAGATTGCGGATATAGAAATTCCGCCGCAAAAGAGCAAATTTTAAAAATTTTATTTTCTAGCGACGAGCATCTTAGCGCAAGCCAGATAAAAACGAGGATTAAAAGCAAATTTAGACGAAATTTGAGTCTAACGGCGATATATCAGTTTTTAAATTTTTTAAAAAAATTCGGTTTAGTTCTTGCTTTTGAAGAGGACGGAACGAATAAATTCGAGCTAAACTTAAAGTCGCACCACGATCATCTCGTATGCACGAAGTGCGGCGCTACCGAGAGTTTTTTCGATAAATATATAGAAGAAAAACAAGAGCGAATTTGTCAAATTTCAGGCTTCAAACTCGAAGGCCACGCGATGATTTTATACGGTTTTTGCCCAAAATGCCAAAACAAATAGCGTTTTAA
>CAUSIL010000253.1:0-2929 GCA_963531395.1 uncultured Campylobacter sp. | reverse complement strand
ATCCGCTCGTGGCGGCCGAGGCGATGCCGATGTATTCGGCGACGAGGAGCGCAGTCATTTTTAGCCTTAAGTTTTTAAACGAGATTTTACATTTTTAAAATAAAAAAGCAGTTAAATTTAAACAAAACTATGAGCGACGGAGCGCAAACGAGCGGCACAAGGGTGCAAAGTTTGGACGCGTTTTACGGCGCGGCGCCGGCGATACGATCCATATCCGCGCTTACAAATTTAACCAGGTTTACGCACGGACGGCGCGCTTTGACGAATGCGGCAAAACGGCTGTCCTCATAGCTACGGCGCGCCGGAAATTTTCGGGTGAGTCTTATACTGCGACGACAGCGATAAATATAACGTCAGCTTGCGTAAAATCAAGCCCGTCTCGTGTCAAAATCCAAAGCCGCTAAAATTTAAGCGCATCTTACGCAAAGAGCAGGACGGCAGAAATTTGGCAAATGGGTAAATTTATACCCAGACGTCCGCGAGAGCATTTTGACTAAGATAAGATACTCGCGATTTTACCGTTCAATTTGCTTTGCACTCCCACTCGTATATCAAGTTTAGCCGAATTTGATGGCAACCGCACCGCCGTTGAACGGGACTAAATTTGCGCGCTGCCGCCAAAACCGACGCGAAACTCCGTTAGCCCATCGCCGCTTTTACACGAGATTTTAAACCCTAGCTCCTCGCAAAATGTTTTAACGATGTGTAGCCCGATACCAAAGCCGCCGTTTCGCTCGTCAAACCGCGTGTAAAGATCAAAAATCCGCGGCAAATTTTCCTTCGCGATGCCCGCGCCGCTGTTTGATATCGCGAGCGCTGCGGGAGTTAAATTTACGCTTACCGAGCCGTTTTCGTCGCAGTATTTTATAGCGTTGCTGAGTAGATTATCTATGATTTTTCGCGTTTTTTTATAGGACGAGCGTAGCTGCACTTCGGCGATTTGCGTGCTTAGTTTTATATTTTTTTGCTCCAAATTTAGCCCAAAGTACCCGATCCGCTCGCGCACCAGCTCGCTCAGGCTAAAGCTCGTCGCCGCTACGTCCTCTTTGCCGCTAAGTTTTACCAGCGTGAGGTCCTCGTAAAGCGTCGAAATCGTTTTAGAGGCGGTTTTTATGTTATTTAGGTATTTTTTAGGATTGGTTTCAAACATCTCTATGCTCATCAAAATGACGCTAAGAGGCGTGTTTATCTCGTGCGTCGTATCTCTGATAAAGCCGTTTAAAAAGTCGATTCGGCGGTAAAGCGGACGCAACGAAAGACGAATGATAAAATAAGCTATGACTAAAATAGCAAGCAGTATCATAAACGAGAAAAATATTATCTTGAGTTTTAGCGTGAGAATCGCAAACTCGGGATCAGCGACCTTGACCGCGACGTAGTACTCCTCCTCACCGAGACGATTTTTGAGATAAAACTGCACCACCGAGTTCGTTCCGTCTTTGTACCTTTGCGGCATGCCTTCGCGCGGCTCAAAGTCGTCCTCGATCTCCTCGCCCGTTTTTAAATTTACAGCAAAAGCCTCGACGTCGTCGAAATCATCGTCGTCTATCTCGCCGTTTTTTTGCAGTTTATTTTGCAGGTGATGCTGCAAATCTCGCACGATAAATACGTCGCGGTCTAGGATAAAATGCTTCTCGCGCTCGTAAAACATCTGCGCGAAAAAGATCAAAAATGCGGCACTCGTGATGAAATAAAGCAAAAAAATAGGTAAAATTTGACGGTCCCAGAGCGGGGCGAAGGCTTTTTTGGCTAATTTTAAAAAGGACATTTGCCGCCTTTTGGATTAAATTTACGGCTATCTTGCGGACGTAAATTTTGAAGCCTAAAACGGCAAAAATCTTGCGTAAATTTGGATGAAATTTCAGGCACGCGCCATGCTCTTTGCCTCTTAGCCACACTAAAAAGCTTAAACATATTTATAGCCTAGCTTTGATGCGCTAACGATTCGTTCTTTGCCTAAAATTTTACGCAGCTCCGCGATATAAACGCGCAGGCTAAGCTCGCTAGGACTCTCGTCGTAGTCCCAAATTTGAGAATAAATCTCCTCTCTACTTAAAAATTTATCCTGATTTTTTAGCAAGAGTGCCAGCAACCTAGACTGTTTTTTAGGCATCGAGACAGCCTTGCCGTCACGAAATAGCAAGCCCTGATTCATATCAAAGCCCAAATTTTCGCCCAGATTTACCAACTCGTTTTTGTTGTGCACAAAGGTGCGTTTTAGCAAATTTTGCACGCGCAGATGCAGCTCTTTTAACTCAAACGGCTTTTTGATATAGTCGTCGCACCCGCTAGTAAAGCCGGTTTGCACGTCATCAAGCGTATTTAGCGAGGTCGTAAATATACAAGGCGTGTTTTTGCCCGCATTTCGCAGCTCCCCAAGTAGCGCAAAGCCGCTGCTGCCGATGATCTTGACGTCAAATATCCAAAGATCGAAGTTGCTCTCGTAGGCTAAATTTAACGCATCGTCGTAGCTTTTCGCGCCCGCAGTCTCGTAGCCCTGAGCCTGCAAATACGCACACATCATCTCAAGCAGCATATTTTCGTCCTCGACGATCAAAATTTTACTCATTTTCGCTCCGTTTTGTTTTCGTCGTTTTACGGCATTTT
Organism: uncultured Campylobacter sp.; assembly: GCA_963531395.1. GTDB lineage: Bacteria > Campylobacterota > Campylobacteria > Campylobacterales > Campylobacteraceae > Campylobacter_A. The sequence goes on along the minus strand of CAUSIL010000253.1, from coordinate 322 downwards.
ATCCGCTTGATTTTAGGTTTTTATTTATCCTGCTTGCAAGGCTCGTTTTCATCCGAGATTTTCAAAGAGCGCTCAAATTTCGCTACAAATAAATCCTGCGTAAATTTATCAAATTTCATCTAAATTTCAAGGTAAAATTTCATAAATTTACGTCGTCGCCAAAGTGCTTAAATTTGTAAAAAACGGAGCAAATTTTCGCGCAAATTTAAACGAAAATTCGCCTCGCAAAAGCCAAATTTACTCTTTATTTTGCGGCATATGCGGCCCTTTGCCGTCTTTATCTTTTATAAATCCGCCCTTAAAATCGTGCTTAAATTTCTTG
>CAUSIL010000252.1:0-2940 GCA_963531395.1 uncultured Campylobacter sp. | reverse complement strand
TCATCAGTCCTAGCGACGGCACGTGCCTGGAGCGCGGAGTTAGCAAGGAGCTAAAGGCGATCAGCGTCAAGGGACACGAGTACGGTATAGCAGAGCTTCTAGGCGACAGTATGGAGCGTAGGGAGCGAGACGCCGAGCTAGAGTATGTAAACATCTACCTAAGCCCGCGCGACTACCACCGCTACCACGCGCCTTGCGATATGAGGATTTTATCCGCGCTTTACGTGCCGGGCGAGCTATATAGCGTGGCCGTTAGCGCGCTGCTAAAGGTGCCAAATCTATACGCCAAAAACGAGCGCGTGGTGCTAAAATGCGAGCTTGCAAGCAGTAAAAAGATGTGGATGGTCTTCGTCGGCGCGCTAAACGTGGGTAAGATGAAATTCGACTTTGACGCGCGCATACAGACTAACGCCTGCGCCGGCAACGTCGCGCTCTACGAATATGAAAATTTAAGCGCGAAAAAGGGCGAGCAGCTGGGGATGTTTGAGCTGGGCTCTACGATCCTTATCCTTAGCGAGCAGAGCGCGGTCAAATTTGAACTTGCAGCCGAGCAAAAGCTAAAATACGGCGACAAAATAGGAACTATCAACTAAGGAGGCGCAATGGGAACGCAGCTAGTCGAACAAAACGAACTAAAAGAGACGCTAGAACTAAAAGAGCGCATCGAAAACAACACCGTCGTCGAGCTCTGGGAAAACAGCGAGGACTACGAGCGCCTGGCTAACGCGACGCGCAAGACCATGCGATATATCAACGACGAGCAGATAAAGAGCTTTGCCGATGCGCTAAATCAAACGAACGAAAAGATCTTAAATTTGACCTTTGAGGGCGTGAAAAAGCATCACGAAAAGAAATTTGAGCAGATCAGAAAAAAGCAGAAAATCTACGTCGCTTCGGCCTTTGCGGGCGGCGTTTTGATCGGTGCTTTAGCGATGGCTTGGATAGTGTTTATGGCTCTTTTTGGAAAGTTCATTTAGCGCGTTTGCGTGCGCCAAAATCCTTTGCGAATAGCCTAGTTTTGGCGCGCTCTTTGCGATTTGCCCGCAGTAGCTCTGCGTGTCAAATTTAGGATAAACCGCCTTTATCTTTTGCGATAAAATTTGCGCTAAATTTTCTCCGAAATATACCGCCAGTCCGCCGTTTTCCATGTTTTTCCTTTGGGTAGTTTTATCTAACGTTTAAGTAGGTATGAAGCGTAAAATTTACCGCCTAAAACCAGGCGGCGTTAAATTTGCAGCCGTTACGTTCGTCAAATTTGACCGCCCGTACAAGCAAAGCGTCAAATTTGTCGCGGTTTTTTGGGTCAAATTTGAAGCCCGCAAGAGGGCGCTAAATTTAGCAGCGGCTAAAATAACGCCCGAAAGTAAATTTATTTACACTCGACCTGCGGCATCTGCGTCAAAAATATCGGCATTTTTTGTTTGATTAGCGCGTGAAATTTACTTCTATCCGCGATATTTAGAAACTTTAGCGCGTAGTGCGTGACTCTAAGCCCGCAGTTAAGGCTCTTTACGTTGATTAGATTGATCTCGTAGTTGTCAAAATCGGGGTTGCCCGCGATCGGATAGTAGATCGTATAAGCTTGATACTCTTTATCGTTTATAGGCTTAAAATCATACTCCGCTTTGCCAAACTGCCCGCTTTTTAGCGCGGTTATAAAGGCCTTTTGGTACTCGTTGATATCGGCGTTTTCATCGACGGTGACGCTTACTAGCTTGCTCCATTTAAAGCCCACTTTTTCACTCGGTAGATAAAATTCCGCCGTTCTTGCGTTTTTTTGCTTTAGGACGAATTTTTCGCCGTCTATGGCTACTTCTTTTGGTAGATTTACGCTATCTAGCGCGCTTTTTGGTAGCTCTATCTGCACGGTTTTAGGCTGGGTGCAGCCGCCTAAAAATAAACAAACGACCGCAACGGCGGCAAGCAAAACTTTTTTAAAACTCATGTTTTTCTCCTTTATTAGTTGATTTTTTAAACTTCATGCACTTTTTGGCTAGCCCCGCCTCGCACTCTTTTTCGTGTAGCTTTTGCGCCTTTTGGCGTAGCGCGGCGGCTTGCTTTTTATCGCTACTTTCAAGACGGCGCGCTAGATTTAGAACCCGCGCCTCGCCCGTTTCGCAAGCCTCGCGAAAAAGGCTCTTAGCCTCGTTTCCGTCCGCCTTTATCGCTTCACCTACGCCTCTTTCGTAGATCGTGCCCTGGTTTTTCAGGCCGGTTTTAGCCCGTTATGGCAGGCGATCCCGTAAAAGTTAAAGGCTTTTGCTATATCTTGCGGCGCATCTGCGCCCTCAAAATGCGCGTCCGCTAGGCTCTCGCAAGCATCTAGCCGCCAAAGCAGGCAGGCCTTTTCAAAAAGCTCCAGCGCGCGCGGAACATCCTTTTTGCGCCGCGCCCCCGAGATAGCATCTGCTAAGCTTGGCACAAGAAGCTCCAAATCCGCCTTCGTAGGCTTTCTTGCGAAATTTTACCGCCTGCTCGCTATCTTGCCGCGCTCCGCCAAGTCTCTTTGCGTAGAGTTCTCCTAGCGCCGCGCAGCCGTTTGCTACGCCCCTGTTGCACGACTCTTTGCCTAGTTTGTAGGCCGCCTCAAACTGCCCGCTTTGATGCTGCGTCCAGCCGCCGTACAAGCTCGTCTAAACGCTCGCCGCCATCGCATTTGTAGGCATTTGCGGCGCAGGCTTTGTCGTAGTAGGATCTAGCGGCCTTGATATCCTGCGCAAAACCCGCCTCACCGTCCTCGTAAAGCCTGCCCAAAGCCTCGCATGCTTCGTAAATTTTGCCCTCGCACGCAAGCGAGTAAAATTTGAGCGCGTTTTTCAAGTTTCGCGGCTTCGTCATTTGCGCCCGTCCAGCCGTCCGCGTACATGCCGCCTAGATAGTAGCAAACTACGGCGTATCCCCACTCTCAGGCTTTTACGTAGAGGTCTAGCGCCTTGCTTT
>CAUSIL010000251.1:0-2948 GCA_963531395.1 uncultured Campylobacter sp. | reverse complement strand
ATTTGAAACCAGAAAAGACGAGCTAAAAAGAGAGCTTGCTAAAATAGACGAGGCAAGGCAGGCTTTGGAGGGTTTTCGTGCGAGTTCGGTGGCGCTTTTTGAGGAGCGAAACGCCAAACTAGCCGCTAAAGAGGCTGAGATAAATGCGACTCTAACCCGCGCGCAAGAGGAAAAAAAGCAGACCGAGCAGCTGATAAAGAAAAACGACGAGATCCTAAAAGAGCTAAAAGCGATGACTAGCGACAAGGTCGGCGAGACCTACGGCAAGATGAAAGACCAAGCCGCCGCCGATGTACTAAGCGCGATGGATAGGGCGGACGCGGCTAGCATCATGTACTCGCTAAGCCCTAAAAAAATCTCTGCGATAATGGCTAAAATGGAGCCTACCGCAGCGTCTGAAATCACGCTTTTAATCAAGCAAGGCCCGCCGTTTATAAAGGCTGAGAAAAACGTAACGCAAGAAGTCTCTCCGACCTCGCCCGACGGCCCTGCTGGAAATCTGCTAAATTTGTAAATTTAGAGCCACGGCGCTCTAAATTTATCTCGGTTTGCGTCTAAATTTGACCTCAAATTTACTGCGGTCAAATTTAACGCTAAAGCCTAAATTTAACTAATATCCAGTCTTAAAAACGCCAAAATCGCTTTTATCCGCACGTCAAATTTGGATTTAAAATTTACTAAAAACAAACGCCCACCAAAACAAAAACTCCGTGAGATTTTAGGTATTTCTTACCAAATTTTGGTTAAAATCAAACCCAAAAAGAGAGGTAAAAATGCGTATAAAACTCCCACACACACCCTATATCGCGCACAAAATCGCTATTGATTTATTAAAGTCCGGATTCGTAAATTTAACGCGCGGAGTGGAGCCGGTAGCGGCATGCGCGAAAGAAGTTTTAGATGAAGATTTACAAAAAGAAAAAGCGCTTGAGGAGCGCGTAAACGAGGTGCTAGCCCAAAACGAAGACGATATGGAGAGCATGCAAGTCGATAGAAAAAATATGTTTTGGCTCGTGAAAAAGAAGCTAGCCAAAGAGTACGGCGTTATCCTTTCTTACGAAGACCGTTTTAGCAACGTCGCTCATCTCGTGCTACAAAACGCTTGGAAAAAGGGACTCATCGACTACTCGGTCTCCGAAAATCGTATCAAAAACATCATCTACGGCTCGATCGAAGAGTATCTAAAAACGTATGAAATTTTACAAGACGTAGTTATCGACAAGATCGACGGCTACAAGCGCAAATTGATCCCAGGCACCGAGGAGTACGACATCGTATTTGAGCGGCTCTACGAGGACGAGCTAAGAAAACGAGGCATGCTGTGAGAGCTTATATCTACCTTGAAAACGGCGTTTTTTTGCAGGCGAAGGCCTTTGGCGCGGGCGGTACGGCTAGCGGCGAAATGGTCTTTAACACGAGCCTAACGGGCTATCAAGAGATCATGAGCGATCCTAGTTATGCGGGGCAGTTTATCGTCTTTACGATGCCCGAAATCGGCATAGTAGGCGTAAACGAAGATGACATGGAGAGCGCCAAAATCCACGCTAGCGGCGTTTTGATGAGGGATTTTAACTCTACGCCGTCAAATTTCCGCTCGCAAAAGAGTTTGGAAGAATTTTTCAAAGAGCAAGGGAAATTTGGCGTTTATGGTATCGACACGAGATTTTTAACCAAGATGCTACGCGATAACGGCGCGCTTCACGCTGTGATCACGACTGAAATTTCAGACGAAAAAGAGCTAAAAAAACTACTCGAAAACTCGCCTAGAATCTCAGAAATAAACTACGTCGCAAAGGTAAGCACCGAGCAAATTTACGCTCACGAAAAGGGCGCCTGGGATAGTGCTAGCAAAGCCTACTCCGCGCTAAAACCAAACGGCAAAAAGATCGCCGTCATCGACTACGGCGTAAAGCGAAATATCCTAAACGAGCTTTGCGAAACCGGCCTTGAGACGCAAATTTATCCTCACGACGTGCAAGCAGACGAGCTCATCGCTAAATTTAACAAAGGCGAGATAAACGGCGTGTTTCTCTCAAACGGCCCTGGCGAACCCAAAGCCCTAAAAAACGAGATCGCGCAGATAAAAAAGCTGATCGAGGCTAGGGTGCCGATTTTCGGTATTTGCCTCGGACATCAGCTGCTTAGCAATGCATTCGGCTTTGAGACATACAAGCTAAAATTCGGTCAGCACGGCGCAAATCACCCGGTTTTAAATTTGCAAACCAAAGCAGTCGAGATAACGGCGCAAAACCACAACTACAACGTTCCTGAGGAGATCGCGCAGGTCGCCCATATCACGCATAGAAATCTTTTCGACGGCACGATCGAGGGCGTGAGATACAAGGATTATCCGGTATTTTCGGTGCAGCATCACCCCGAGGCTAGCGGCGGGCCGAGCGAGAGCAAATATATCTTTAAACAATTTTTAGAAATTTTATAGTTGCTAGTCGCGGTCAAATTTGAGCAAAATTTAGAGCTAAATTTGCGGATCAAATTTAACTCTAACGCGGCTAAAATTCGCAAATGAAATTTTACGGTCAAATTTAATGAGCGATGCGGAGTTTGTTTCGATTTTGAGCGTCGCGGCGCTTAGCTCAGTGGGCCACTGCGCAGGTATGTGCGGCGGTTTTGCTATCGTGCTCGCACGGTTTTTGAGCGGCAAAGGTAAATTTTTTAGCGCGGCGATGATAGCGGGATATAACCTAGCTAGAATTTGCGCTTATATGCTGCTTGGCTTTATTTTCGGGTCGTTTGGCGGCGTATTTACGCTATCTCTTGCGGCGCGAGGCTACTTGTTTTTTGCCGTCGGCGTTTTTATGGCGGTTTTGGGCGTGGCGCTCATTAGGCGCGGAGCGCTACTTAATTTCATCGAGAAAAACGCATTTTTATCCAAAATTTTAAACGAAAAAATGAAAGCCGCGATCGCGAAAAATAGCGTGCTTGGGTTT
>CAUSIL010000250.1:0-2949 GCA_963531395.1 uncultured Campylobacter sp. | reverse complement strand
GGCCCTTTTACCCAAATCTAACCCTTCAAGACTAGGCTCTAGGTGATTAAAATGGAAAAACTTAGCATTCATTTTAGGCGTTGCGGCGGCTAGTTTGCTAGCGATTTCTACGCCGCTTTGGGTAAATTCTCCGCCAAAATACCGCACATCCGTCGGTCCGCCCCTATAAAAAATTTCAATCAAATTTCGACCGTATCCGCAGCCAAGCTCCACGATACTATCGTAAGGCCCAGTCTCGTCGATGATATCGATCAGCATATCGTAAAAGTTAAACGACGAGTGAAAAGGTACGATTAGCTCAGCTCCTTGTCTAGTGGTGAGTCTAGCAACCGGGATTTCGACGAATTTTAAAACATTCGTACTAAAAAGCTTTCGCTTCTCCCAAACCATCTCGTTTGTAACGTTATCCAAACTTAGCTCACTTAGCCGCTCTTTTTTCTCCAGCATTTTTACGGCTTGATAGCTATTGAGTCCGTTTTTTAGGCACTCGTCCATAAATTTAGCCCTTGTCGCCCATGCTTTTTCATAAAAGTTTTGCCAATACTCCTCTTGATACGCCATACTTTCTCCTAAATTTAAAAAATAAATTTAATTCTACCTTTAAGATTTTAAAGAAAACTGAAATTTAAAAGATTGGATTTTAGTAGCTAGAATGGTTTTTGTTAGGATTGAAAAATCGGGCAAAAAGCCCGACTAGAAGTATTAAATCTTAAGCAAAATGAGGTTTGATCTGCTCTATCCAAGCGCTGATTCTAGGCTCGGTTTTTTCGCTTTCGTTATCGGCATCAAGCGGCAGGCCGACGAATTTACCGTCTCTTACGGCTTCTGATTCGTCAAATTTATATCCGTCCACGGACACTGCGCCTACGACGTTTGCGCCCGCTTTTACGACCTCATCGTAAAGCTTGCCCATCGCGCCGCAAAAGCTATCCGCGTAGCTCTCGGCATCGCCCATGCCAAATATCGCTACCGTCTTTCCATTAAGCTTTAATCCGCGAAAATCAAACGCGTCCCAATCGTCTTGCAAATCGCCCGTACCCCAGGTAGAAACGCCTAAAATCAGCTTGTCAAAGCCGTTTAGCTTAGCCGCGTCGCAGTTTGCTACGTTTAAAAGCTCGTTTTCTAGCCCCAAATTCTCGGCTAAAAAGCCCGCCGCTTCCTCAGTATTTCCCATACTGCTTCCAAAAATGATACCTATCATTTAAATTTCCTTTAAAAAATATGATGACTTATCGTGTAGGGCACCAGTCGCAGCGATCCGCTGCATCCGCACTCCCGTCTGACCTCGATGTAGCGCGAGAAATTCGCATTTCTCGGAGCTACGATGAACATCCTGTCAAACTCCCCGCCGCTAAGCGCCTCAAAGCCCCTAGCGATCTCGCAGTTAGCCAGATGAAACCGCTCTTTGGTTATCTCCTTAAAGCACGGCATAACGCCGAAAAGCTTGCGCCCGCCCTGCTCGGCAAAGATAATCCCGTCTTGAAAATAAACGTTTTTATCAAAATGTTTGGCGCGTATTTTATCATAAACAAACTGAGAAAACATTATGTCCGCGTCAAAACATATTCCGTTTTGGGATTTTAGCATGAGGATTAGCTTGGCGGCTGGGTGTTTGGGAGAGACGGCTAGCGGCGGAACGGCGTAAAATTTGTCCGTTTTATAGGCACAGATGACGGCGTTTGAGGCGATACAAAAGCTTGAAATTTTACTTCGGCTAGGATTTTTAAACTCGCATAGATCCTCGATGCGCTTTAGAAAAATTCCCTCCAAATTTAAGCCTGAATATGCATAAGAAAGAGGGATTTTTAGCTCGCGACTTGCGCAACAGTTGTATAAATTTATAAAAATTCGGGCTTTATTTACCGCGTCAAGCCCTGAAAAAATACTTGGAGTTATTTCTCCAATACCTGATAAAAAGCCGAATTTCATCTATTAGTCTTTTACCTTGCAGCATCCAAATTCCTTATCTAGCCCAAAGACTTTGCAATACTCGCTAAACACGCAGCTGACGCTTCTTTTGGCGCAGACGATCGGGATATTGCGCTTTTTAGCTTGGTTTTTTATCGTTTTCATCGTGTTATGGTTTAAAAAACTGGTTAACATCACGACGCACTCGGTATCTTGCGGGATGGGTTTGCGATTTACGCGGTTTTCGTTACGCGCGTCCCAGTGCTCGATCGCTTCTGCGCCGAGGTCTTTTAGGACCGCTTTTATAGGCGTTATCTCGTCGGCTCCGATAACTAAAACTGACATTTTGGACTCCTGTTTATTTGATTGTGATTATTATAAAATAGCTTAGCTAAAAAATAGCTTAGTTATGAGAGTTGTTATCATTTAAGTAGAAATTCGTAACGTTTATTAAATTTACTTGACCAGGTCCAAGAAATCGGCGCACAAAACCGCCCAAACCTCGTTAAAATTTTGCCGAAATTAAAGCGCGCAAATTTAATTGCGATATCGCTAACGACAAACTTCTTTTTATAAGCACGGCAAAAGCGGCAATGTATACGTCATAAACTACGGCGGCGACGCATTCGTCAAGCGATTAGAAAAACCTGATAACGAAGGCTATAGCTCTATTTTCGGGCGATGAAAAATACGAACCTACCTTAATAGACGGCAAAAAATTAGAAAATTGCGCTATCGTAGGGTGCGGAGCATGTCAAAAAAGGCGTGATTTAAAGGGTTTTTGAAGCTTTTGAAGCAAATTGAAGCTTTGGCTTTCAAAATGCAAAAAAATGCCTAAATTTTGCAAATTTTGCGTTTTTAGATCTCATTTTTCCTTATGTCTTTATCTACTAAAACAGCGTTTTTAACGCTATTTGCTCCACGTTTTACCCATTCTTGCTTTTTGCCTTTTATAAGATTTATCGTTTGCCGGCTTAAAAAATGCAGTTAAAAATAGTAGCGCCAAAAGCCCTGCAAACCGTAAAATTTACGCAAATTTAT
>CAUSIL010000249.1:0-2952 GCA_963531395.1 uncultured Campylobacter sp. | reverse complement strand
ACGAAGCGTCGCCCCTTCCTCTCCCAAGCCCTCTCTAACCCCACTGCACGTGAGAGGTTGCTGCGCTATGCGCAGGTTTATTTGGCGCTATCGCGCTGCACGTTTTAAATTTACGACAGAATTAAATTTAGCGTCATCAGGTTGCGGGTCTCGGCGACTCAAATTTGACTGCAGAAAATCAAGGCGAAGTATCGTGAGATGATTTTAAATGTTTTGAAGTAAATTTCGTCCCAAGATAAGGCATATGGCCTATCGCAGGGCGAAATTTACGAAATCATTTAAAGGCGCCCAAGAGACAAGCCGTTACTCGCCAGAATCATAGAGGCAAGGCGTAGAATCTAAACCCCTCCTGCTCAAACCCGCTCGCAAACGCCTGAAATTCCTCAAATTCGGCGCTGTTAAACTCCGCTCGCCAGATCGCGCCATCCTCGTTAAATTCTCGCTCAAAGCTTAAATTTCGCTTTTCAAAATAGTGCTCGAAGCGCGATCCAAGCGCGTACGGCGTAAAAAACACGCAAAGCGATTTTATCTCAAATTTAACCAGAGCGCCGCAGCCAGCAGCCTCGTCTATCGCCGCATTTACCGCCGCCCCATACGCTCGCACGAGTCCGCCCGTGCCTAGCTTTATCCCGCCGAAATACCGAACGATAAGCGCGCCCGCGCTTATGAGCTGGGCGCCTCTAAGCGCGTTTAGCGAGGGTTGCCCGCTCGTGCCCTTGGGCTCGCCGTCGTCGCTTTGATTTTCTACTATCTGGCCGTAGCCGTTTCGCTCGCGCAGCGCCCACACGACGTGCGCGGCCTTTGGATGCTCGGCTTTTAGGCGCTCATGCAAGGCTTTAAACTCCGAAATAGGACACAAAAAACACAAAAACGTCGATTTTTTGGCTTCAGTTTTGGTCGATACGACCCGCAAAACCGTTTGCAAATTTCTCCTTTAAATAAAGCCCGATTTTAGCGAAATTTTAAAAACATTCTTATAAAATGGCGGCTAAAATGAAATAAGCTCTCAAAAAAGAATGAAAATGTTTAAAAAAATCTCGAAAAAAACTCTTTGGCAAATCATCGCCATGATCGTATCTAGCGCCGTTTTTAGCGGCTCGGGGATCCTCATCCTAGCCTTTATAAACAAATACCTCTTAAATTTAAAAGAACAAGACGCTCAAATTTTACTCGCGTTTTTCGCGCTTTTGATTTTGTTTTTGGGCTTTTCGGTGCTCTCGCGCATCGCTCTTAGCGTGATCGGCAACGATTTTGTCTACGAGCTGCGAACCAAAACGATAAAAAGGATCCTAGATACCGCAAATCAAAAAATCGTAGCCGCGGGCAAGTCAAATTTGATCGCCTCGCTCTCAAGCGACGTGCGCAGCCTAACCGACGGCTTTATGCAGGTGCCAAGCATCATCCAAGGCGTGCTCATCATCGGTGCGACGGGCGTTTACGTGCTTTATATCTCGGCCGAGATTTTTGCGTTTTTGGCGCTTTGGATGGGCGCTGCGACGTGGATTTGCCGATACTTCATAAAAAATATCCACAAATACTTCGAGCGATACCGCAAGTGCGAGGACGAGCTGTACCGCGACTATGAGACCTGTATCGAGGGGCATAGGGAGCTTAGCTTAAATTTAGCCCGCACAAAGCGGCTTTTTTGGGGCCGCTTTATCCCAAACGCAAAAAGCCTGCGCGAAAATATCGTAAAAGCAGAGATCCATCAATCCTTTATGAGCAACTGGCTAAACGCGGTGACGCTGGGCGCCGTGGGTATTGAGATATATTTTTGCCTAGCCTATGACGCTGCAAGCCTGCAAGATGCGATCACGGTTGCGCTAGCGATACTTTTTTTGCGAGCGCCTCTCATGATGCTGCTTTACTCCGTACCCGCCGCCTTTCGAGCGCGTATCGCGTACGAGCGGCTAAAAAAGCTAGACCTAGCGCCCTTTGAGTCTGAATTTGAGCTGGGCGAGACGGCTCCGCAAATTTGGCAAAAACTGCGCCTAAAAGATATAAATTTCGCCTACGACGAGGGGAGCGAATTTGCGCTAAAGGATATAAATTTAGAGATTAGGCGCGGCGAGACGGTGTTTTTGATCGGCAAAAACGGCAGCGGCAAAAGCACGCTATTTATGATCCTAGCCGGGCTTCTAGCGCCAAAAAGCGGCGAGATGTTCGCAGATGACGTCAAGATCACCGAGTCAAATTTAAAAAGCTACGCAAACACGATCAGCGCGGTGTTTAGCGATTTTTATCTCTTTGACGAGGTAATGAGCGACGATGAGGCGCTGATAGATGGCCTGCTAAAAAAGATGTCGATAGAAAATAAAGTAAGCGTCAAAGACGGAAATTTTAGCACGCTAAATCTCTCCCAAGGCCAGAAAAAACGCCTCGCGATGGTCGCGGCGCTGCTTGAAAGGCGCAAATTTTTGATCCTTGACGAGTGGGCGGCCGATCAAGACCCAGAGTTTAGGCGGCATTTTTACGTAGAGTTTTTGCCCGAGTTAAAGGCGCAAGGATACACGATCTTTGCGATCAGCCACGACGATGCGTATTTTGACGCGGCGGATAAAATTTACGAGATAAAAAACGGGCAAATCGCGCTTATTAAGGGCTAAAATTCAGCTTCAAACGGTTAAAATAACAAATATCATTTTTAACTAAGGAGATAATATGAAGCTGGACGAAGAAGCAAGGGAAGCCAAAGAGATGGCGCTAGGAATGATGAACGATAACTTCATCGGCCTTACAGAGGATATGTGCGCGAAATTTGGCGGCTTTACGAACCCGCAAAACGTCAAAATGACCGATATCACCGAGGACGGCATGTATATCGCTTGCGACGAGGGCGAGGTGTTCGTGCCGTTTGAGAAAAAGGCCGAGCTAACGGTCGAGAGCCTGCGCGACGAAGTCATAAATATAGTAAATAGTATGGAAAACTAGCGGCGGCGCGAAATGTTTGAA
>CAUSIL010000248.1:0-2954 GCA_963531395.1 uncultured Campylobacter sp. | reverse complement strand
GCGGTACGGCTATCATGAGGCCTGATTTCATCGGTGCGGTCGGACTTAACCGCGTGGCTAGATTTAAAATCGATGCGCTTGATAAACGAACCGACGAGGACTTTTATGAGCTTATCGGCGACGATGACGGCGTGTTTGGCTGTATGACGCTGCTAGGCTGCGAGGATAACTGCCCTAAACACCTCCCGCTACAAAGCAGGATCGCTTACATGCGCAGAAAGATGGCTGCGGTAAAGTAGCCAAGGGGTCGTAAGACCCCTAAATTTCTCTTTTTTGACTTTTAGATTTAATATTCACGTTTTATCCGCTTTTTAAATTTGCGACTGTTGCCGAGATTTATACCACGCCGCCATCTTTTTTCATTAAACGGCGTTAAATTTTAGGCAAGCCGTTTTTGTTTAAATTTCGGCAAAATTAATTTTTAAAAATTACGGCTTTTGAGTTAATTTCATCAGTTTAGCGGTACCGCTCGTACGGCAAAACGGCGCCGCTATCATAAGCCTTTATTTGCGTTTAAAAAAGATTTTGCCTAAACAAAGCCGCATGCTTGCGCTATACAAAATTGATTACGGATAAAAGCGACTCAGCGGCGCGACTAGCCGCTGTATTATCGCTAGCTATGAACGCTTTGCCGTTTATCAGCGTACCGCAAACAAATCGGAACGAAAAGCGGCAGATTAACTGCGGCTATCCATGCTCGCTCACAAGGTGCTGTCTAGTAGATTTGCAAATGCGACATCTAATCAAAACACCGCTAGAACGTGAGACCCGAAACGAACGGCTAGTAAATATTGCGTCTTGGCGCGGTAAAATTTATTCGTTTGCCGGCTTTGGCGATAGGCGGCTAAATTACGGCGCCTAGCCTTTGCAAAAACCGCCCGAGCAGGCGCAAGCGGCTAAAATTAAGCATTTTTACCGTAAAATTTATACCTAATTTTGACTTAAAGGAAATAAAATGATTTTTAAATTTATCTGCGTGCTGGCGCTCATTTCTAGTTTGAGTCTTGCCGCGCCTTATAGACCTTACGACCATGCGGCGATGCTAAAAAAGGACGCTAGCGGCAAGCAAAGCATCGACATCGGCGGTATTTTTAGCGCGGTGGACGAGCTGTGGGCGCATGCGCGTCAGTATCCGCTAGCTTTTGATTCGCAAAGCGACCGGGAGCGCGCATCTAGCGATTTGCAGACGCTAGATAAGGCCTTTGAGTTTTTAAAAGAGCAGGGCCTAGTGACAAATTTAGACGAGGACGCACGGGCGTATTTTGAGCTTTCGCAGGCTAGGATTTTTACGATGGAGCATAACTTTGACGTCGCGGGCGCGGCGCAAAAGGCGGATGCGGCGTATAAAAATTTATTGGCGCATCGTCCAAACGACGGCGAGATACATGCCGAATTCGGCGATTTTTTAGCAAATAGCGGGCGGCTAAGCGAGGCTAAAAGCGAGTTTGAAACCGCTTTAAAACTAGGACAAAAGCGCGCAAATATGGGGCTTGCTATGATTTGTCTGATGCAAAAAGACGAGATTTGCGCCAAGTCTTATCTACAAAAATACTTAGATTTTTATCCAAACGACAAATTTGCGCGAGAAATTTTAGGCGCGATAAATGAAGGAAGCCTAAAAATCGAGGAGCAGCGCTAAGGCTTGTTTACATTACGGCTAGCGATAAATGCGGCGATTGCGAGTTCTAGCCAAGGCTTAAATTTCGGCTAAATTTTAACGTATAAAAAGAAATTTACGCATTTTTTGCTACCGCTTCTCGCGCAAAGCGGTTTTGCGCGAGGCATGCATAAGCTCCGCCGGTAGCGTAAGCTGGGTAAGAATTTAACAAAGCGCGCGCCGTTTTAGCTAGCGCAAATTTAACGCCGAAAAACTTAGCCGAATTTGCTCGCCAACCACCGCGTCTTTAAGGGCAAATTTAAAAAATAGATGTAAAATTTAGCTCATTTGCCGCAGTTACGCAAAGGCAAATTTAAAGGAAAAACATGCCGCGACCAACAAATAAAATAGACCTGCTAAACGCTTCAGAGACAAATTTTAAAAAACTTTTGTCGCTAGTTGAGAGCTTGAGCGAGGCGCAGCAAGAGGCTAAATTTGACTTCGAGGATAGAGATAAATGCGTCCGCGATGTGCTAGCGCATCTTTACGAGTGGCACTTGCTTTTGATAAATTTCATCCAAAAAAACTTAAGCGGCGAGCGCAGTGCGTTTTTGCCGCAACCGTACAACTGGGAATCCTACCCGCAGATGAACGCGCAAATTTGGCGCAAGCACCAAGATACGCCGCTTTGCGAGGCTAAAGCGCTGCTAGCGCAAACCCACGAAAAAGTAATGGCACTTACGGCAAATTTTAGCGACGAGGAGCTTTTTACTCGCGGGCATTTTGATTTTACCGGCAAGCTAAATCTCGCCTCCTACGTCGCCGGCAGTACCTCATCGCACTACGACTGGGCGATAAAAAAGATAAAAAAACATAAGAAAAGTTTGGAAAATTAGTTTGCGACTTTCGTTAAATTTAGACCGAATTTCACGCGTTTGCAAACGGATTAAATTTATGCGGGCGCGGGCGGATTTTGATTACTGCATTTGCGGCGCAAATTTGATTTTGTATCAATTTTAAGTGATTTTAAATTCAGCGTAGCTAAATGGGCGAATTTACCGCGTGTTTTGCGTAAATTTAATCCATAAGCGTCGCAAGCGGATTAAACCGGGCGCATAAATTTAAACCGTAGGCGAGCTTTAAAGCAAATTTAGCCATAGTCGCAAGAGCGCAGTAGATTTGCCCGAAACTCGCAGCCTAAGCGCCGAAAAACAAAACGTAAATTCGCCGCACGCGTTAAATTTGCGCGGATCTTTTAAGGCTAAATCCGCGCCGAAAAACGCAAAAATTAAACCCGTAAATACAGCGCGAGGGTTAAATTTGACTCGGTTTGCGCTCGCGTTTTTTAAATTTAATT
>CAUSIL010000247.1:0-2991 GCA_963531395.1 uncultured Campylobacter sp. | reverse complement strand
AGTCGGTTTTTCTTGCGTTTGCGGCGCTGCATTTAGCGCAGTCGGCAAACCCGCTAAAAATAGAGTCGAAAAAAGCGCTGCGATAAATTTTTTCATATTTTTCCTTTTTTGTTTTTGCGGATTTTACACTATTTTAGATAAATTTAAGGACTTTTGCGCGATTTGGCGCGAGCTTGTAGTTTTCGCGGGCCGGTCGCCGTAAAATTCCGGCTAACGTTAATAAAATATTTTCGTATGTAATTCTGTAAATTTGAGATTTTGGAGCAAAATTTATATTAAAAATCTTTTTATTTTATTTTTGTTTTATTTATTTTACTATTGCGACGTAGCGCGGATAAGCTGAGAGCAAATTTATGCTATGCAAAAATCTGCTCCCCAAGGCGCTTGCGGTCTAATCTGCAGCGTAGCGGCCGAGCAAGTATCTTTAAACGATAAATTTATAAAAAGAGCTGATTTAGCAGCGAGCAATATTTGCTATTGGTTAAATTTATATTTGCGCTTACCGTGCAGGAAATATATATCTGACATAAAAATCAGCGCGTCAAATTTAGACAAAACCAAGCCTACATAAAGCTCGGCGCGTCGTTTGAAAAAAGGATTAGATCGCCCGCTTTGGTGTTTTGTGCTAGGGTTTCTTGAAGCTTGGATTTGTCCTTGATGACGATGACTTTTGGCCTGCTTAGGTGCTTTAGCAGCGCGACGGCGTTTAGCGAGCTTGTTAGCATGACGATATCAAAGGTCTTGTTGATGATTTTGCTTAGCTTTTCGTTCTCCTTGTTGCTGCTCTCCATGATGCCGGGCGTCACGAGCACCTTGCGCCCTTCGTAGCTACCGACTAGCTCGTAGCTCGCGCTCATACCGTTAAAGTTACCGTTAAAACCGTCGTCGATGATGATTTTGCCGCCGGCATCGATACGCTCGAGTCTATGCTCGACGTTTTTTAGGCGCGAGAGAGCGGAGGCGATCCTAGCCTCGTCTAACCCCAGATATAGCGCGGTTTTGACGCAGGCGGCTAGGTTTGCGGCGTTAAATTTACCAAGCAGCGGCGAAGCAAATTCCCTCCCTCCAAGCTTAAATTTGACCCCATCTAGGCTCGCATCCACGCCGCTTAGATCTTTATCGTAAATTTCTATCTTTTCGCCCTCGTTTGCCTGCGTGCTACTGTGCACGAAAGCCTTTTCTAAGCGCTTTGAGCTAAGAGCCTCAAGCTTCGTGGCGCGGATATTTTCAAGCGTTTTAAAGTACTCGATATGCTGCGCGCCGATCTCGCCGACGATAGCGATCTGCGGGCTCAAAAACTCCGTGATCTGCGCGATGTCGCCTTTTAGACGCGCGCCCGCCTCGGCGATATATATCTGCGTACCGGCGGCAAGCTCGTTGTTTACGTCTTGGATGAGGCCTGCTAGCGTGTTTACGCTGCGAGGGGTTTTGCGGCAGGCGGAGTCGTTTTTGAGTAGCTCAAATAGGAAATTTTTGATGCTAGTTTTGCCAAAACTCGCCGTTATCATGATGATTTTAAGCTCAGGCATCGAGGCTAGCTTTTTGCGCGCGCTGTTTTCGTAGGCTTTAAATTTTGCCTTTTCCAACAAAAAGCTAATCGCAAACGAGATAGCGAGCGGCAGGACAACGCCTAAATTTACGCGGTGCTGCGTCACGAGATAGACAGCGTAGCTAGCGATAACCGCAAGCGCTAGGATAACAAAAAACCGCTTGACTCGCGGCGTAAAAACCAGCTTTTTATCGAGCTTTTTATGCCAAAGAGCGAGGCTTGGCACCAGCGCAAAGTAAAAATAAATCCAGAAAAATCGCTCCGCCCCGTAAAAAAGCACGATCGGCACGATGAGGAAAAACACGTGCCACAGCGGCCTAGTGAAGTGAAACAGCACGCGCTCAAACTTGTAAGAAAACCACTGAAGGCAGGTAATGAGATAAAATCCGAGAGCAAAGGTAAATAAAATCTGCGTCGCGGCAAGGCCGATATTTATGAGAGTTTCGTTCATTTTTTCTCCTAGGTTCGCTTAAGCGGGCTTTTGTTTGCGCCCTTTTTGCCAAATTTAGCGTTTTGCGGTTTGTTTTTGCAGATTTGGCGTAAATTTTGATAGTTTTTTGTTAAATTTGAGAGCCAAATTTAGCCGCCCTACTTTATCAGCGCCGCAAAACGCAAATTTATCAGCCGAGATTTTACAGATTTTGGGCTTAAATTTAGCTCGTAAATTTGATGCAGGCCTGCCAAACCCGCATAAATTTAATGCCGCTACCTCAAATCCTAAATTTGCACTCTAGCTTAAATCAAACGTTTGTTGTACCGGTTTTTTGGGGATTTTTTGAGCGTCCTGCTCATCTTTTGGTAAAATTTGATTTTGCTCGTCGCTGATTGAAACGCTACTTTTAGGTTCTGATTGGTTTTGCACGGTTTCGTGTCCGTCAAACAAATTGTCTGTAAAAATTTGACCGGTTTTGGCGGTTGCATCGTCAAGCTGCGGGTTTTGATCAGCAAGGCTACTATCTTGTGACCGCTCCTCAAAAAGGCTGCTTTGAGAGACGGTTTTTGTGTTTATGGCGACCTCTTGCTCTGAAACCGCCTGGATAGATTCCGTCAAATTTTGCTCAGCAGCGTTTTTAAGATCGCCGTTTTCGTCGGTGCTCTCATCATCCTCGCTCAAATTTTCATGCTTTTTCGGGCTTAAAATTTTTACGCTCTCTATCCCGCTTTCATCGTCCAAGTCCGTCAAATTTAATCCCGCATTCACAACGCCGTCGATGTAGCGCGCGTGGAGCAGAAAGAAAAAATGATCGCCTTTTAGCGCGTGAAATTCGCTGTTTTTGATGAGGCGACTCACGCGTTCGCCGCTTTTTAGAGGCGTGGCCTTATCCTCCTCGCCCCAAAATATAAACGCCTTGCCGCCAAAGTCCGCAAATTTAGAGCTAAAGTCCTCATCGACGACGTTTTTTAGGGTCTCGTACATCGTTTTGCTCATGCCTTTTACGTCT
>CAUSIL010000246.1:0-2993 GCA_963531395.1 uncultured Campylobacter sp. | reverse complement strand
AGATAAAAGAGAGAAAATATACAAAACGGCGACCGATTTGCTTTTCTTGGATTGTGATCTCGGCTTGATCGTTTTTGAGCTGAAATTTACGGGTCGCGACCCGAACGGCAGGGCGATACTAGCGCTAGTTTTTTGCGGTAGCGATCTAGCCGCAGGCGCTGTTTGGGGGCGATCGGTTTTTGCCGCGATATCGGTTCGTTAGGCTCTTTTTCTAAAACGCCGCAAATCTGCGTAAAATCAAGCTAAATTTAAACCCCTTGCCGCTGTATATTCAAGCGAAATTTACAAAGGAGCGGGCGCAAGCGATATTTATACTGTTTATCTTGGGGCTTTTGGCGCGGCTTTACATGGGCGGGACGACGAAAACGCCGACTATGAGGGTATGAGCCGATTGGGAGCTTAGGACGCTGCGCCTTAAGAAAAGGACAAAAGTCCTGCTAGAAAATCGCGACCGACTTCGTAAACGGCGACAAAGCGCAGTTTTAGCAGTTTTGCGGGCGGATTTTACGTTCAAATTCGCTGCGTCGGTTCTGGCTTGCGTTGGCAAAACGGCTAGATCGCAAATTAAATTTAGCTTCAAAATTTAAATTTGCCGTAGATCAAATTTGCGGTCAAATTTGACGTTTCAAGCACTAAAACCGCCGTGCCAAAGCCGCCCGATCTTGGCTCAAATTTTAAAATTTACAGCGAGCCGATTTGCTTTTAGAGCTTAAATTTGGTGCTGCCGGCAAAGCCTTAAAATTAATCCAAATTTAACTCCTTTATCAAATTTAAGAACTTAAGCCCCAATGACGCAGGCGACGCAAATTTAAATTCTTTCAAATTTGGCTTGTATTTTTGCGTTTTGCGTTTTTGCGGCGCGGGTTTAGCCGGGGATTGGCGTACAAATTTGCTGCAAAAAGCGGATAAAATAAGCAATATTTTTATTACAAGTTTAGCACGGAGGTCAAATTTGTGCTCAAATTTAAACGGCGAGCAGGGCGCGTGCACGACTAAAAGCGCCAAAACGCGGCAAAATAGCCTCCGCGACTCTCGCTCGCGCCGGCGGCGGCAAAAATGCGCTTTCAGTTTAAAATTCCCGATTTTTTGCTATAATCGCCACATTTCATTTTAATTTTTTAAGGATTTTAATTGCACCCCAGTAGCGCCGACTCGCTTTTTATGATCGCTCTCGCGTTTTTCTTCGTATTTCTAAACGCTTTTTTCGTCTTATCAGAATTTTCCATAGTCAAAGTCCGCAAGACTCGCCTAGAGGAGCTTGCTAAGGACAAAGTGCCAAACGCGAAAACCGCGCTTGATATGTCAAACAACCTCGACACCTACCTCTCCGCCACACAGCTAGGCATCACGCTAAGCTCGCTAGCTCTTGGTTGGATCGGCGAGCCTGCGGTAGCTAGGCTGATAGAAGAACCGCTAAAAACATACTTTAATCTAAACGATATCTTAGTCCATACCGTCGCGTTTGCGATCGCGTTTACGCTGATCACGCTCATGCACGTGGTGCTAGGCGAGCTAGTGCCAAAGTCCGTCGCCATCGCAAAATCAGAAAAAGCGGTCCTAGCCATCGCGCGTCCGCTACATGTATTTTGGGTAGTTTTCTCGCCGCTTATCAAGACTTTTGATTTCTTAGCCGGCGTTTCGCTTAAAATTTTGGGCATCAAACCAGCCAAAGAGAGCGAGCTAGCCCACTCCGAAGAAGAGATAAAAATCATCGTGGGCGAGAGCCTAAAGGGCGGCGTTTTAGATAGCTTTGAGACCGAGATCATCAAAAAAGCGGTCGATTTCTCCGACACGGTGGCTAAAGAGATCATGACTCCGCGCCGCGATATGGTCTGCATAAACAAGCAAAAAAGCTACGAAGAAAACATCAAAGTGATCTTTGACTCCAAATATACGCGCTATCCGTATATCGACGGTAGCAAGGACGCAATCCTTGGAATGATCCATATTAGAGATATCTTGCAAATCGATCTTGGTAATAAAAAGCGCGAATTTGACAGCATCGTGCGTAAATTCGTCATCGTTCCCGAAAACCTCTCGATATCTAAAATCTTAGTCATGATGAACAAGCAGCAAATCTCCGCCGCTCTAGTCGTGGACGAATACGGCGGCACGGCGGGCCTGCTCACGATGGAAGACATCATGGAAGAAATTTTGGGCGACTTTAACGACGAGCATGACGACGCCGATCCGCACTATAAAAAGATCAACGAAAATATCTACGAGTTTCAGGGGCGTTTTGATTTAGAGAGCGTCGAGGAGCTGATGGGGATAAGCTTCGCCGACGAGACCGAGGAGCTAACGATCGGCGGGTATGTCTTTAATCTCATCGGTCGCTTGCCGGTCGTAGGCGACAAGATCGAGGACGAAAACTGCTACTACGAGGTGCGCAAGATGGATGGCGCTAGCATCTCAAGCGTCAAAGTGCGCAGAAAATTTGAGCAAAAAGAGGACGAGGACTAGGCAAATTTGCGCTTTGCCTTTGCGGGCGGGGCGTAAATTCGGTTTTAAATTTGAGATGCGGAAGCGGATTTTCAAATTTAAGCTGGTCTAAAATTTAAAAAGGTCGCCGCATTTGAAACAAGCACGAATTTAAGCTATTTCGTCAAATTGGAGTTTGCGGTATTTGCGCTAAATTTATCGCCGTTTGACCGAGTCTTGCGGGGATATCGTTAAAGTTTATCGCCAGCCTTAGCCGGGCTCAAAGCATAAATTTAAATTTGCCTTGCTAAATTTCAGCCGATTTTTCTCTCAGACTCTCTCAAAATCAGCAAATTTAATCTAACTTTTCAGCTTATTTTGATAAACTTCCCAAAATTTAATAAAATATAAAATTTAAATTCTACATTTTGAAATTTAGAAAACAAATTTAACACAGGAGGACAGATGAGAGTAGTTCAAGCAGAAACGATCTCCAAAACCGTAAGCGAGCTTTGCAAGCAGGCCTGTTACGTCGTAACGCCCGATATGAGAGCGGCTTTTGAAAAAGCTAG
>CAUSIL010000245.1:0-2995 GCA_963531395.1 uncultured Campylobacter sp. | reverse complement strand
CAAGAGAATATAAACTTCCGGAAAATTTTATTTTATTCGTAGGAAACGTAAAACCCCACAAAAATTTGAAAAATTTATTGTTCGCGCTAGAAAAGACGGAGTTAAATTTGGTGATAGTGGGAAAAAGAGACGGCTTTATAACTAGCGATAGCGATATTTTGGAGATTATCGAGAAAAATAATCTCACAGAGCGTATATTTTTTACCGGCTATGTTAAGGACGCCGACATCGCCGCTATCTATAATCTAGCAAAATTATTCGTCTTTCCGTCTTTATACGAGGGGTTTGGTATCCCGCCGCTTGAGGCGCAGGCCTGCGGTTGTCCGGTAGTGTGCTCAAACGCCGCTAGCTTACCTGAAGTTTGCGGGGATAGCGTTTTATATTTCGATCCACATAACGTAGAAGATATAAGAAGTAAGATACAAGCCGTTTTAAACGATGAAAATTTGCGAAACGAACTTTGCGTTAAGGGTTTTGAAAATATTAAGCGATTTAGCTGGGAGCGTTCGGCTAAACAAATCATAGAAATAATGGAAAAACTAAGATAAGGAACCGTAAAATGATAGACAGAAGCCTAAACTACGGACGACATATAATAGCTGATTTTGCCGCTAAAATAGGGCATTACGAAACCGTGCTGGATATCGGCGCGGGTAAGGGCGATGATTTGGCGATATATAAAAGCAAATGCGATAACGCTAGGCTTTTGGCCTTAGAAGGGTATGAGCCAAATGTCGCAAAGATAGCCGCAAGAGGCATCGAGGTCTTTTCGCACGATCTTGAGCGAGATAAATTTCCCTTCGAGGATGAGAGCCTGGATATCGTGAGCGCAAATCAAATTCTAGAGCATGTCAAGGAGATATTTTGGATATTTCACGAGATAGCTCGTACGCTAAAAATAGGCGGGCATTTCGTGCTAGCGGTTCCGAATTTAGCCAGCCTTCACAACAGAGCCTTGCTGCTACTGGGCAGGCAGCCTACGTCTATACAAAATCACTCCGCGCACGTTAGAGGTTATACTAAGCCCGATTTGACGCGGTTTTTAAAAATTTGGGGCGGTTTTGAGCTAGTAGATTTTCAAGGAAGTAATTTTTATCCGTTTCCGCCCTGCATCGCAAAGCCGCTAGCTAGAGCGTTTCCTCAGGCTGCTTGGAGTATCTTTTTGCTGCTTAAAAAGACAAAAGAATATGAAGGCGAGTTTATAAAATGGCCGATTGAAAAATCGCTGGAAACTAATTTTTATCTGGGCGAAAAATGAAAAAAGCACTAATCCACGACTGGTTTAGCACCTATGCAGGCGCGGAAAAATGCGTCGAGAGTTTCACGAATATTTGGGATGATTTTGAAATTTACGGCCTTATCGATTTTTTAAGCGAGCGCGACCGAGACAAAATTTTAAAAGGCAAGCGAGCTCATACGAGCTTTATTCAGAAGCTACCCTTCGCAAAGAGCAAATACCGCAACTACTTGCCGCTATTTCCGCTCGCGATCGAGCAGTTTGATCTAAGCGGCTACGACGTCGTGCTATCTAGCTCGCATGCCGTGGCAAAGGGGGTACTGACGCACTCAAATCAACTCCACATCGCATACATCCACACGCCGATTCGCTACGCGTGGGATCTATATCATCAGTATCTGCGCGAAAGCGGGCTTGACCGCGGTTTAAAGGGCATGCTGGCAAGGTATTTTTTGCATAAAATTAGGCTTTGGGACGCGAGCACCGCAAACCGCATGGATCACTACGTGGCAAATAGCCGCTATATCGCGCGCCGTATAGAAAAAATCTACGGTAAGCCTAGCGACATCATCTATCCGCCCGTAGACGTGGATAAATTTACGCTGCGCGAAGCCAAAGAGGAGTTTTATCTAACCGCCTCACGAATGGTGCCGTATAAAAAGATTGATCTTATCGTAGAGGCGTTTTCGCAGACGGATAAAAAGTTAGTAGTCGTCGGCGACGGGCCCGATATGGCTAAAATCAAATCAAAAGCGGGCAAAAACGTCGAGCTTTTGGGTTTTGCGGACGATGAGACGATGAGGGATCTCATGGGGCGGGCTAAGGCATTTGTTTTTGCCGCCGAAGAGGACTTCGGTATCACGCCCGTAGAAGCGCAAGCATGCGGTACGCCCGTGATCTGCTTTGGTCGCGGCGGCGCTCGCGAGACGGTGATTGACGGCGAGAGCGGGTTATATTTTATGGAGCAAAACGTAAAAGAGCTGCTTGACGCGGTGGCTAAATTTGAACAAAATCGTGATAAATTCGAACCCGTAAAAATCAGGGAAAATTCGCTAAGATTTTCGCGCGCGCGCTTCGAGGCCGAGATCAAAAGCTACGTCGAGAAAAAATACGAAAAATTTAAAGAAAAAATAAAATAGTCGCCGCCAAGCGCAAAATTTGCGCGGCGCGTATCTGGATGGGAAAATGAAAAAATATCTTTGTAAAGCGATACTTCTTTTGGTCGATCTTTTGGCTATTTGGGTGTCTTTTGGTATAGCAGTCGAGCTTAAAAATTTATTTTACGGCGACCACGTTCTGCTTGATATATCTAAGTATCAGGGCTTTGGCATCGCTTATGCCTTGATGATAGCCTTGTTTTTTTATCAGGGGATTTACGCTAGGAGGTATGATTTTTGGCACGAGTGCGCCATAGTAGTAAAGAGCTGTTTTTTTGGGCTTTTGCTTACTTTAGCTGCGCTTGCCTTGCTAAAGATAAACTATGATTTTTCAAGAGCTAGTTTGATTTTAGGCTTTGGTTTTATGATTTTTATTATCCCGGCTTTTAAATTTATAGCTAAAATTTTACTTTTTAAACTCGGCTTTTGGAAAAAGAAGGCTAAAATTTTAGGCGAGAACGAGGAATTTGAGCTGGCGATTTTTGACGATAAATACCTAGGCTATATTCGCGCGCAGACCGAGTACGAGTCGCTTTTTATAGGCGGCAGCGGCATGGGCGCACGCGAGCTAAACGAGCTAATAGAGCAAAATATCAAGGAA
>CAUSIL010000244.1:0-3005 GCA_963531395.1 uncultured Campylobacter sp. | reverse complement strand
CTATCAAAGGAAAAGCGCTTCTATTCCATTCGACTATTTCTCTTTCTCCTGCATAGTAAGCGTGTATGGCGGGCTTTTCGTGGACACTTATCTTGGCATATTTAAAATCATAATAAGCCATAACGACTCGAAGTAGGATAAAGTCACTAAAGAAAACCAAAAACCAAACAAAAAGCCAAAGAAGTTTGCGTTTACCTTTGGGGGCGATTAAAGCGACAAAGAAGCTTACGATTAGAAAAATGAGTGCGATTAGAAGTGCTGCGGCGTTGTGCATATTTAATCCTTTATAAAAAATACATATGCAAATTTAATAGCCTAGATAACTTTTCCCGATAATAGTATTCTACTCTTACGTATTTTAAATTGTTATTAAATTTAGAAAAATCCTATCATTATTATATCAACGGCCGGCAAAGGAGGATTTGGGATATTCATGTTTCCTCCTTAGTTTTATCTTTTATCAAAAAAAATAAAAAATTTTACACCCGCTTCGTCGATATTTTTACCAAGTTTTCTGAGAAAATAAGCTTTTAGCTCGCTTCTTTGTGAGTCGTTTTTTGGCAGTATATTTATGAAATTTTAGCAGACCCGCCGTAAACTACGATATTTTCAAAATGCCTATACTTTCCTCTTTTACCGAGAATTTGAAATAAAATTCTCGCCGAAAAATACGAAATAAGAATGCACAAAAAGATAAGTCCCGGCGCCGAGGCAAACCTCGCCGCGCCCTCGACCAAGCAGCCCAAAATCAAATAAACGAAAATCAGTGGCGCGCGCCGGAAATACTCGTATCTACCGTCGGCGGTTCGCTTAATGCCAGAAATTTGACCGATTTTTATGCTGCGTTTTAGTTTTGAGTTTATGAGATATTCTATTTTGTCATTCTTAAAGCGGATGAGTCTGTCATTAAACCAATACTCAAATACGATAGGCGAAATCAAAAGCGGTGTGCAAAAAAGAGCCTTTATGATTTTCTCTTCGCTAGTCGGGAAATAAATTAATATCAAAATTATCAACGATACAGATACCATGGAAGCTATGAAAGCAAATTCGGGATTGTAGTCTTTGATGATTATCGGTTCTTTGTCATAATCTCTTGCAAATTTGCCCGAGCCGGGATTCGTCAAATTTGGATTGTGAGGATTACCGATTAAATTTTACGTCTGATTATCTGCTATGTTCAAATTTTGTTCCTTTAAATCGTATTTTTAAACAACTAAAACAAATTTAAAATATTTAATAATAAAATCTTACTATCGATGATCTTAAACGGCTATTAAATTCAAATTATCATTTCGTATAATCGTTTCAAAAGGAAACGCTTTAAAATTTTATACCAGTTTACAGCCTTACCATCTGTATTTAAATCCGCTTATTTAAATCCACTTATTTAAATCCGTATGAAATTAAGAAGCAGACCTTAATAATTTAGACCCGCTATTGTAGCTTTGGCAGTATCGGTTGTAGTTTAAAAAGCGCCATATGAGTTTAAGTTGTATATTAAAACTTAAAGTTCTTAAAAACAATAGTATTTAAAAGCCTCGCTCTACAAAGCTTAAAATTTCTAAATTTGTCTTTAAAAATCAGGGCCGTATTGACTTGGGGTGCCGGGCTCACGATCAGGTAAATCATCGGTCTTATTCATTTTGCTATCTTGCGTTAAAAGAATACCGTTTAGTTTTTCTATCTTTTCGTCGTCGAAATTCAAATCCCTATCGTATTCGAAACTCTCGTCGTCAACGGATAGGGCGCCGTAATTCATATGTACGGTAGGGGTGAAATTTCCCGTAGTAAAATATGATTTTACCTTAGATTCTAACGCCTCCCTTTTTACGATACCTTGATCTAGCGCCTCATTTATTGCGTTAGCTACCATAGAGATGTTCCTTTTGATAAAAAAGTCGGCCGCTTGTCCTATCTTTCTTGCAAAGCTCTTAAATTTATCGAAAAAATTAGAAGCGGGATCGTTTTCTTCGACGAACCTGGCGACGTCGATCGCTTGACCGCTCATCTCTTTATAGTCGTATATTAACTCTCGTCCGTTATTTACGGGTATGATTAAATAAAGATTATCGCGGTTTGTTAAGCAAATTTGCTTTGAGGCGTTAAACTCGGGATTAAGTCCGTAAGCTTCTAGTACGGTTTTAAAATCTACGCTATTAACCGCCGTAAAATCGACGACTTTTACGTATGGCGCTTTAGCTTCTTGCGTCAGCGGCGCAAATTCGACTTCGCCTATATTAAATTTAGAGCACAAGGCGGCAATCTCGCGAGACGATGAAGTATCTATTTTAATCTTTTGCGTTTGTGGGTTTTGGGTTTGCCTTTTGGCTAGCTTTTGGGTTTGCAGCGAGATATCCGTATCTATTTGAGATTTGATCATAGGTTCTACTTCTTGGAAAAATTTAAGATACGGAGCAAGGGTGCGTCCTGGTTCGTTATATTTAAAAACCAAAGCCTCTCGCGCCAAAGGATAATAAAGCCTTGCGACGTCTCCTTTCGTATATTTATCTACGTACTCGGATATATCAAAAAGCTCGGCTATTTTATTGCGGACGGCAAGATAGCATTTTTTTACGTACTGCTTTTGGCGAGAGATATCTTTGTATTTTACGCCGAATTTAAAATTCGTATCCCCAAAAACGACTAGACGTATCTTATCGGTTTCGCCCTCTTTTTTTAATCGCCTGTTTTCCTTTTCGCAGGTAGGCGATAACTCGTCTCGCGCCGATGTTTCAAGGGTTTTTTGTTCGATGCTTTCTGCATCCGTTACCGTATCGTTTTGACGGCTTTGCGTCGCTACAATCATCGCTTTATAAGGCAAGCTTTTGATCTTTTTTGTAAGACGAGCTAGCGTGACAGTAGAAACGTCACGAATTTTACCGTTTAAACCGCCCCCTATATCAAAAAACATAGCGCTAGAAAAGTTACTTACAAACTCCATGCCGCGGTAACCGTATTTTTGAAGATGGGGCGCGCTATTTACTAGATATTTTGATATTTGC
>CAUSIL010000243.1:0-3009 GCA_963531395.1 uncultured Campylobacter sp. | reverse complement strand
TTTATAAATTTAGCTCCCGCAAATCTCATCCGTTTGGGGGCGCACTAGGCGTAAATCCTCGTCAAATTTACGCACCGCTTTTTACTTTTTCGCCACGTTCACATCGGCAGAGTGCTTTTGCAAGTACTGTATCACCAGCCACTCGTCGTCTTTGCCGATCGCCGTTCGCGCGATCATCGATTTTAGCAGATTAGGCCACTGATTTGCCTTGTAGTGCGTGGTTTGATGTAGCGAATGGCACGCTCCGCAGCTCTCTTTGTAAATCTCGCCGCCCTTAGCAAAAAGTCCGCCTAGATCGCTCGTAAAGCCGTCTTTTTGCGCATAGACCACGGTCTCGACCTCGTCCCATTTGCCGTTAGTGCCCTTTTTTACGACCTTTATCTCTGGCGTCGCGGTTTTAGCAAACGCCACGGCGATGACGCGCTCGGAGTCGCTAAAGTAAACGACGTTGCTAACGGCGGGATTTTGGTAGCCTTTAACGGAGATTTTCACGCGGTCGCCATCGTTCGCTAGTATTTTTACGGCATTAGTCGGCAAGAGCCTACCTATGCTTTTTTGCGACGTCGCATCGGCGTAAACGTCTTTTACCGACGGGCTATACACCTCGCCCGCTGCAAATAGCGAACAGGCGAGAAAGCTTGATAGTAGGATTTTTTTCATTTTGCTCCCTTAAATTTAAAATGTAAAAGGATTATATAAGAAAAGTATGATGAAAGTATGATTTTATGAAAATATAATTTTATATTTGCGCAGTTAATGCCGTAAATTTACAAGCAAAATTTACAAATTTAGCGATAAAAGCTTACGAAAAAATACTAATCTTAGTTTTAAATTTTAAAAGCGAATTCGGTGAGGTTACTAAAAGCAAAATTTAAAGCGGTAGCCCGCAAAACGCCCCAAATTTAGGAGGGTTTGCGAGCTAAAAACAAATCCTACTCCGCGCTATAGCTTGAGAGCATATCAAAAGTAGGCGCGAAAAATAGCGCTCCGGTGACCGGCGTGCTAAAATCAAGCAATCTATCCGAGTTGCCGCGCGGCTCGCCGATAAACATCTTATTTAGCATCGCTTCAAGCGTCAAAAACGTGCTAGCGTACGCGATAAAGTACGTCCCCGTCACGCTTCCCTCGACAAAAGGCATATTTCCGCGAACGACTTTTTTATCATCTCCTACGTTTGCCGCGGCGGAGTGCGAATTGCTAGGCTTTTCATCCTCGCTCATCTCGATGTCGTCTGCTTTCGTGCGGCCGATGACCTTTTCTTGCTCGCTCACGCTAGTTGCGTTCCACTCTCTCATTTTGTGTTTATATTTTTGTACGAACACGTAGCTTCCGCCCTTAAATTTCGCGTCCTCGTCGCCGACTTTGGCAAAAAAGTCCCTATCTTCGCCGCTTGGATTTTCCGTGCCGTCTACAAAGCCGATGATCGCCCTGCCGTCGTGGTATTTAAAGCCCTGAGTTTCGTCTGAGAGCTTAGCAAATTTAAAAAGCTCGGCCTTTATATTTTGCGCCATATCAAAGCAGTCCGCCGCATCAAGCGCTCTAATATGCACGTGGATATCGCCCGCGGTGCTTACGGCTTCGTGCTTGTCGCCTTTTATCGCTTTAAAATTTACAAGCTCTTTTGGTAGCGGTTGCGGGAGTCCTAGTTTTAGCCACGCGTCGCGTCCGACGGCGATAACGCAGTTTACGTTCGCCTCCGCGCCAAACCTTACTTTAGCCGTTTTGTTTAAATTTACCACCAAAGCGCAAAGCCTCTCAAAGCCTTTTTTACAGGCGTTTTCGTCGCCGCTTAACAGCCAAGTTTGAAAGACGGTGTTATTGCCCGGCGCCTGCGTTACTTCTTGCGAATTTATTTGCATTTTTTCTCCTTAAAATTTTGGCCCGATTATACCTAAATTTTAGAGCTACGGCGGATGGGCGCGCTATTTTTAAGCGCATTATTATATAAATAGAGTAAAATCAGCTCGCCTTTATTCTCGCATTAACCCAAAATTTCCGCAAATTTAATTCAAAAGAGTAAAAATGTTAAAAATTAAACGCATAAACGAAAGCGATTTCGAGCGGATTTTCGTATTCGGCGACCTTCACGGCTGCCTTGGACTATTTGACGCGATGCTTGAAAAGATAAATTTGAGTAAAAACGACCTAATAATAATCCTAGGCGATAGCTGCGACAGGGGCGAGGATAGCATCGGGCTATATCTGCGCTACGCCGAGCTCATCGCGCAAGAACGGCAAATTTTACACGTTAGAGGTAACCACGAAGATATGCTTTATAAAGCTATTTTTGAAGATGACGCGCAGAGTTACTACACGTGGATAAATAACGGCGGGCAGGAGACGATAAAAAGCGCAAAGGATCGCGGATTTACGGACATTCCGCCGGCGGTTAAAGAGTTTATAGAGCAGATGCCTCATATCGTAAGCTCCGAGCAAAGCATATTCGTTCACGCCGCGTATAATCCTAAAATTTCGCTAGAACGCCAAGACGAGGACTTCGTGATGTGGCGAAGGACGCCGTTTTGGCTAGATAACGACACGGGCAAAAAGATATACTTCGGACACACTCCAAATCGCGACAACGAAATCCACGATAAAGGAAACGGCGTGTTTGCGATGGACTGCGGCGCGGTGTTTTTCGGACGGCTAGTTATAATGGAAATAAAAAGCGGCGAAAAATTCGAAGCAGGTTTAAGGAGACGAAAATGACTTATTTTACGTCGGATTTACATTTCGGACACGCAAATATTATGAAATTTCATCCAAATTTTAGGAAATTTCAAAACATAAACGAGATGGATAATACGCTAATCCGCCTTTGGAATTCGCGCGTAAATCCCTGCGACGAGGTTTATAATCTAGGCGACGTCAGCTTTCACAAGGACTTTGAGCAGACGCTTAAAATTTTAAAACGCCTAAACGGCAAGCACGTATTGATTTTAGGCAATCACGACCAAGAAATTCGCAAGCGCGCGGACGAGCTTTTAGAGATACGCAAAAACGATAACA
>CAUSIL010000242.1:0-3060 GCA_963531395.1 uncultured Campylobacter sp. | reverse complement strand
CTTTGGTTTTACAAAAACAGGCAAAAAGGAGCTAAATTTGAACTTTTTAATACGTAAAAGCAACCGAATTTTACGCGCTACGGTCAATGCGGTTTTAGCAGCCTAATTTAAAAGCCGGCTACCGCGAGTTTTTCCTACTTTTTTAGCGATTATTTTATAGATTAAAAGCCTGCATTAAATCTAAATTTTATATAATCAACCAAAGTCAAGACAAAGGATGCTTATGTTTAGAAAAACTTTTGCTTTATTGATTGCGCTCTTTGCGGCGCATTTGTTTGCGGGCGACGCGTACTCACACACGAGCGAGTCAGCCCAAAAGGGCGTAGCGCAGGCTCAAATCGCGCTTCCAAAAAACGTCACGGGCGGCGATATTTACGTCGGACTTTTTAAAGACGCCCCAAAGACGCAAGCCAAAGCGCCGGTCGTAGTTTTCCTGCACGGCTCGTCCGGCATCAACAACAAAATAGGCCTTGACAAATGGCAAGAGTGGCTAGCAAAAGAAGGCATAGCAAGCTTTATGTTTGACAGTATGGCTCTGGAAAACAGGATAACATATAAATCTCCGGCGGATAAGGAAATTTATGAAAAGGTCCATTCGCTGCGCTCTAGCGAAATCAAAATCGCACTGGATGCGCTAAAAAATGCAGAATGGGCGGATACGAGTAAGCTGTTTTTAGCCGGCACCAGCGAAGGCGCGGTGGCCGTAGCCAGATACGATGGCAAGGACTTTTTGGGCAAGATTATAAACTCTTGGTCGTGCGAGGAGAACTACTTCGTAAAAGAG
Source organism: uncultured Campylobacter sp. (assembly GCA_963531395.1). Classification (GTDB taxonomy): domain Bacteria; phylum Campylobacterota; class Campylobacteria; order Campylobacterales; family Campylobacteraceae; genus Campylobacter_A. Next base: position 2,276 of record CAUSIL010000242.1, on the reverse strand, counting down.
CATAAAACGGCGCTTAACGATACGCCGGTTTTAAATTTAATAAGCGATCAGGATAAATATTTCTCTCAAAAAAATAGCTATCTAGGCAACGAAAACGCCGCCGGAAACTGCGCCGCAACCTACGGCGACAAGAAAAACGCGATAGTTTTACTCTTGCCTAATGCTCCGCACACGCTCATAAATTTGCCGGCCGCGCGCTTTGCGACCGTTTCTTTTATCAAAAGCATACTTGAAGGCACGTTTGACGCCGATACGATCGGCGAGTAACGACCGATAAATTTGCGGCGATGAGATTCATAAATTTTGTCGCCGCGCTGCTTTTTAGCGCTAAGTCTTTGTTTTAGAGGCTCGTTTTGCGCCTTTATGTTTGATTTTGCCGCCTGTATTTTTGACATTTGCGTAGTTTTTGTTCGCGCGCTTTTTTTGCCAACGCGTAAATTTGAGCCTAATTTTAGCGGTCTCACGGCAAAAATACTTCGCTTTTGATAAATTTGTTAAATCTTAGCTCCGCATTTTACTCGTCAAGATCGGCATTTTAAAAACGTTAAAATTTGAACCGTCATATTGCACGCCGCGAAATTTACCACCGATAAATTTTATCTTCATACGCGATCAGCCTAAACTCCTCTTTGTGGTTGCCGTTACCGATCGTGTGGCTGTCTTGACCAGCACCGAGGCATAGCTTATGCAGCCTACCGCCGTATGTACCCACAAATAGCACGCCTCCGTCCTCGCTTAACGCCATAGACTTTATCGTACCGCCAAGATAGTGGCGCCAAATTTTGCGCCCGTCCTTGCCGACTGCTCTGATGTAGCCGTATGCATCGCCCAGGATGTAAAAGTCCTGCGTCGCCACGCCCGCGTATACGCGCATCTCGTCGTCTACTAGCGTAAAATCCCTATCGCGATGTATCTGCGCTCCGAGCTTTAGCGCCGCCCTATCCACGCCGATCGTAACGCCGTTATAAAAGTGGCAGGAGTTTGTGATGAGCTGCGTATCGTCCGCGCTAAAGAGGCAAAAGTGCGGATAGGAGCTTTGCGCGCCTATGCTGCCCAGTCGCTCGCCTTCGCTATCCATCAGGATGTGGTCGTCGCACTGCTCGCCGGCGACGATGAGCTCATTGTCGCTTGAGAGGGTCGCATTGGCCATATCGATGTAGAGTGCGGCATTGCCGTCATTGTCCTTGCAAAGCTGTCCGTCCTCGTAGATCGGATGGATGAGTTTTGTGCCGCTTTGCGAGATCAAAAAAATTCCGTCGTGGCAGCTCAAAAGCACCTTGCTACCGTCGTTAAAAGGTAAAATTTCAGCTTCATTGTATGTTAGCTCCACGTCGTGGCTAAATTTTGCGATAAACTCGCCACCGCCCCTGCCGTCGTAGCCTTTTATAAGCTCGACCTCGCCTCTCCTAAGCAGGGCATAAATTTCATTTCGCTTTGACTTACCCACGGCGATGACGTCGTCCGCCACCCCAATCACGCGCTCGCCTTCTAGCAGATACAGCATTTTGTGCCAGCCTTCAGACTCGCTCTGCGAGACGACAAAAAGGGCGTTCTCGCCCCGCAAAGAACAAATTTGATCGACGACCCCCAGCTTGTCTCCTATTTTATCCTTCTCATCAGCGTCATCCGCTTCGTCCTCGCGCTCCTCAAAGATGACGTTTGATGGCGGAAAATCGGCTCTAAACTTCTCCGTTTCGCCCAGCTCGTTGGCTTCTTTTAGTAGCGCGAAAACCGCCTCGCCCAGATGCGCGCGCTCATCTACGGGCTCCTCGCCTTTATACGCATCCCAGCCGTGAATCTGGGCAAACGCCACCATATCGTTTACCTCTTTGGCGTATTTCTCGCCCTTTTCGTTCCATTCCTTTTTAAGAACTTCGCGTTCTTGATTTTGCATTGATTTCCTTTGGATTTTGTTTGCCGCATCTATCGCGCCGCTTGGGGATTTTATCAGGTCGGTTTAAATTTAAGGCTAAATTTGCTACCTTCAAACGCTTTTTTGGGGAGGATAAATTTTACCCAAAAGCGCTCTTTTGACAAAGCCGATTTAAAAGCGGTAAATTTAAAAAAGCTCGGCAAAAAGACCTCACGAATTTGCGCAATGAGGCGGTAAATCAAGACGGCAAAATTTAGCGAGTTTAAAAGCTTAAATTTATACCGCTAAAACGCGCGCTCCCGGCCAAAGCTCGTCCGCTAAGCCTTGAGACTAGCTAAATTTAGGGCGCAAATCAGGATTAACCTAGTTTTTGCTAAAGCCTCGGCTACCAGCGCTCTGGGCC
>CAUSIL010000241.1:0-3069 GCA_963531395.1 uncultured Campylobacter sp. | reverse complement strand
CAGTAGTTTGTTTGCGACTATTGGTGGATAGGCATTAAATTTCCGAGTAAAAATTTGCCAAAAAAAAGCCACGACAAATTTACCTCAAATTTGCCGACGATACCGCAAATTTGAGCCGTCAGCTCAAAAAATTACGAGACTAACGGCTTATTTGCCGCAGCTTCATAAAGCAAAATCCGCATAAATTTACGCTGCGGCTCTTTATTTTCCGGCCGTTAGCATCGTCTTTAGTATGCGTTTGCCGACCTCGACTCCCGGCTGATCGTAGGTGTTTATGCCTAGCATTATGCCCGTAGCCGACGTAAGAAGCTCGAAATAATAAATCAAAAATCCCGCGCTCGCCTCGTCTAGCCGCTCAAGCTCGATGACGTCTACGCTGATGCCTTCTTGTACGAGCGCATGCATGGTGGCGCTGCACTGGGCGTTGATTAGCTCGCCCAAATTTAGCCCGTTTACGAAGTCGCAGCCCTCAAGACCGTTTAGACTAATGCTCGGTATCGCCGTGTTTACGCCAGCTGCGGCTACTTTGATGAAGCTTACCGTTTTGTCCTTCACGCCGTCCATGATGAGCTGCAAAAAACTGTGCTGATCGCGCGAGCCGATGAGTCCGACGGGCGTGAGTCCGTAGCGTTTGTAGCCCTTTTTCTTGCCCAGGCTCTCCGCCCACAGCTGCACGTACCAGTCGTTAAACTCCAAAAACCTATCGCCGTAGCTAAATATCACGTTGATCTTGGCGTTTTTGTGCGTCGCGTAGTGGTAGGCTTTTTGTAGTAGCGTATCGTCGCCGTCCTCTAAAAAACGCTTTTTACACGCCCGCGCGCCTTCTAGCAGCGCCGCCGCGTCGTATCCGCACAGCATTAGCGGTACCAGACCGATCGCGCTAAGCACGCTAAATCTGCCGCCGACGTTTTTAGGTATATTAAAAAATTTGATACCGTTTTGCTTGGCGTAGGCCTCTAGCGGCGAGGCAGGGTCTGTTATGACGATAAAATTTGCGCTCAAATTTGAGGGTTTAAAGCGCTCTAGAATGCACTTAAATAGCGTGATCGTCTCGATCGTGGTGCCCGATTTTGACGAGATAATAAAAAGCGTTTCGTCAAATTTGACGCTTTCGCAAACGCTCTCAAAGCTAAAGGCGTCCACGTTATCAAGGAAATAAAGCTCTCGCTCGCGGCTTCTTTTTGCGCTTGAAAGCATCGTTTTTAGCGCCTTGACGCCTAGGCTGCTGCCGCCGATGCCTACTAGCACTACGCTTTTTACGTGCGCGAGCGTCGTTTCAAATTCGGCGATTTCGTTTAGTAAATTTGCGCCGATTTCAGGCAGGTGGTAGTAGCCGATCTCGCCGCCTTTTAGCTCGTCGTTCATGCGCTTGGCGTAGGAGCCGATCGCGCTTAGCGGCGTACGCTCGAAAAATAGCTCATTTTTTAGCATTTTTGCCTAGCTCGTAGAAGAAATTGGTCGCCTGCACGAAGCCCTCGACGCTACCGCAGTCAAAGCGCTTGCCTTTAAATTTATATGCTAACACCATGCCGTCTTTGGCTTGCTCTTTTAGCGCGTCGGTGATTTGCACTTCGCCGTTTTTGCCGGGCTTGGTGCGCTCTAGGATCGTGAAAATATCAGGCGTCAGGATGTAGCGGCCGATGACTGCTAGGTTGCTCGGAGCTTCTTTAGGATCTGGTTTTTCGACCATGTCGCTAACCATCAGCAGATCGTCCTCGATCGCGCGGCCCGTGACGATGCCGTAGTTTTTGCTCTGCTCGATCGGCACTTCCATCACGGCGACGATGCTGCAGCGGTATTTTTCGTAGATTTTTACCATTTGAGATAGCACGCCTTCGCCATCTTCATTGATGCACAGATCATCGGCCAGCACCACGCCGAAAGGCTCGTCTCGCACGAGGACTTTGCCCGTGTGGATGGCGTTGCCTAGGCCTCTCATGCTCTCTTGACGCGTGAATGAAAACGTGCAGCGAGCCATTAACTCTCTGATTTCGGTTAGCAGGTGTTCTTTATTGGTGCCCGATATCTGATGCTCTAGCTCGTAGCTGATATCAAAATAATCCTCCAGCGCGCGTTTGCCGCGGCCTGTGATGAACGCCATGTTTTTCATGCCGGCCTCTAGCGCCTCGTCCACGCCGTAGTGGATCAGCGGTTTTGTGAGGATCGGCAGCATCTCTTTTGGCAGCGATTTGGTCGCAGGCAAAAATCTCGTGCCGTAGCCCGCAGCCGGAAATAAACAAGTTTGTATCATAATTTTCCTTTTGATTTTTTAGGAGATTATAGCGAGTTTTGGCTTATATGGAGTATTAGGGGCGGTTTTGAGCGGTCAAATTTTACTAAATTTAATTTTGCCGGCCGAGACCCGAGTCTTAAAAACGCAAAATTTAACGCCATCAAATTCAAAAACCAAATTTAGCGACTTAAAATTGCGGGTCTGGGCGAGTAAAATTTAAATTAAAGCAAAAAAGGGCGCAAATTTATGAGTTAAAATGCGCCGAATTTATAAAGCAAATTTGACCGCCGGAGGGCGGCAAATTTATATCCCTCTAAACGCCGCCTTTGCGTTTTCTAGGTCGTTTGCATCAGGGTGAGTCGCGGCTCTAGCCCATCTGGCTTCGCGCTCTGGAGTCACGGCGTAGCGTGGGTCGTTTGGTGCTGCTTCGCCCATTTTGCGTAGTTGCTCGATGACCTTTGGATCGATCGCGCCTTGGCAGTAAAACTCGCGTAAAATTTCATTTTCGCCCTCGCGTAGCACGACTTTTGCCTTTTCTAGGCAGTTCATCGCGTGCTCGTGCTCTGGATCCATGCCCAGCGTCATGAAAACGCCCGTTTTTTTGCCCTTTATCTCGCGTAAAAAGCGTTTAAATTTAGGCTCCGCGTCGCCCTTATCGACGTAAAATCCAAGCGCGATAAAGTCGTAACCGTCCAAATTTAGGTGCAGATCCTCGGTAAATTTGACCGCCTCGCAGCCAAGCTCATTTGCGATGGCAAGACCGACTTTCTCGGTATTTCCGGTCGCGCTCGTGTAGATAACTATTTTTTTCATTCAAAGTCCTTTTGTGAGATATT
>CAUSIL010000240.1:0-3073 GCA_963531395.1 uncultured Campylobacter sp. | reverse complement strand
TTTGCAAAATTTATCAAATTTAAAAGCTAAACGGAGCAAATTTACGCCGTTGCAAGCTGCTTTGATCGCTAAACCGCCAAGCCTAAATAAAAGCGGCGCGGTTACTCTAAAAATAGCATGAATTAAACATGCCGTCCTCTAGGCTAGCCCAAAACAACGAGAGCAAATCTACGCCGCCGCGCCAGCTCAATCGATGATTAAAAACCGATCAAGCCCGCCGCAAGCGACGCAAATTCGTCAAATTTGACTCAAATTTAGCCTCACGCGTCCTTGCCGTTTATCGCGTACGCCGAGCGTAAAAACACGTCCGTACCCGATAGCAGCGCACTCTCGTCAAAATCAAATGCGCCGTTGTGGTGCCCTGCGGCGAGCTTGGTACCGATCATCAGATAGCCGCTCTTGCCGCCCGCTTTTTGTACGGCGTGCATAAAATGCGCGAAGTCCTCGCAAGCGCCGAAATTTAGATCCCGCACGATGAGCTCGTCTTTGATAAAAGGCGACTGGCGCGCGGCGCGCTCGTAGATATCGGTGATCTCCTCGCTGCTATCGCCTCCGCTCGTGCCGCCGGTTAGCTTCACGTCGTACTGCACGCCGTACATCTGCGCGACGCCCGCTACGATATCCATGCATTTTTGAAACATAAATTCATTTAGCTCGGTCGTTTCGCCGCGCGTTTCGCAGGCGATGTAGCCGTTTGGCGCGATGACGTTTCGCCCCTCGCCTGCCCTCAAAACGCCCACGTTTATGCGCGTGACGCCGTCAGCATGGCGCGTGATACCGTGCATGGCTAGAGCCGCCTGAGCTGCGGCTAACAGAGCGTTTGCGCCTTCTTGCGGAGCGCCCGCCGCGTGAGCCGATCTGCCTGTGAAATTTACGTCAAATTTCGACGTCGCAAGAAGCTTGTTCGTACCGCAGATGATGCCGCCGCTAGTCTTTGCCTGAAAGCCGATATGACCGCCCAGCAGGTAGTCCACGCCATCTAGCACGCCTGCTTGCTCCATCGGCACGGCGCCTCTGGTGCCCTCCTCGGCGGTTTGAAATATAAATCTAAATTTGCCTTTAAAATCATCCAAATTTTGCGCGATGAGTTTAGCCATCGCTAGGCCGATCGTGATGTGCCCGTCATGCCCGCAGGCGTGCGTGATGCCGTCTATATCGGCTCTAAAGCCCTCTTTAAACGGCCTATGCGCCTCATCCTTACTCTCGGTCACGTCCACGCCGTCGATGTCGAATCTAAACGCAAGCGTCTTGCCTGGTCTACCCGTATCAAGCTCGGCCACCACGCCCGTTAGCCCATCCTCCATCACGGGCAAAAACTCGCGCTCGTCGGCTCTTAATAGGCTTTTTGCGCGCTCGAGATACTTCTCTTTATCTTTTTCGCTACCTAGCCCTGCTCTGGCTTCCGGCTTCATTATCTCGCGTCCCATTTTTAGGCTGTAACCGAGCTTTTTTAGCTCGCTAGCGATCTTTGCCGTCGTAAAAAACGTGAAAAACCCGGTTTCGGGATGCGAGTGAAAAAATCGCCTATTTTTTACCATTTCGTCTTTTAGCGCTTCGACTTTTGCTGCTACCTCGTCCATTTTTGCTCCTTAAAATTAAAATTTTATTATTTTTCTTAAGGCTAGATTATACACCAAGATTAATTTTAAAAGCTTAAATTTGAGCCCAATAATGATAAATTTAATGCTGATTTTTGCAAGCCGACTTATTTGGCGTAAATTTACTTTTTACCGTGGATATTTCAGTCGGTCTTTAAGCGGCGATTTGCACCAAAGCGGTGCGGATAATGCGGGGTAAATTTATATTTTTGCAGAGCGGTTTTTAAGACAAAATTTGCGTTAAATTTGAGTTCAAATTTAAAATGTCGTCAAATCTGAACTCAAATTTACAAAACGAGACAAAAAGACAAATTTGACTTTAGTCGCCGCGCGGGACCGACTAGCCGCTAAACAAATTCCGCGCAAAAGCTCAATTTTGCCCCTCAAACAGCCTATTTTATGCTATTTTTTAGCTTCATTATCCGTTCGTAGGCTTCCTCGATACGCTCTTTTGGTATCTGCTTGGCGCCCACCGCGTCCACTATTAGCTGCGTGACGAGCTCGGCGGTTCTGCGTCCGTCTATCTTGTAGTCGCTAAAGAGCATCACGTCACCGCCTGCGTTAATAAAGTTTATCACTTTTTCTTGCAGCGTAAAGTCCTTTAGACCGCCCATGAGCATGTCGTCGCTGATGACTACGCCGTCAAATTTGAGCTCGCCGCGTAGCAAGCCGTCGATGATTGCCGGCGAGAGCGAGGCCGGCAGCTCGGCGTCGCGCTGCATGAGGTAGATGTGGCCGACCATTATCATTTTAGCTTCGTTTTTGCGAACCGCGTCAAAATACGGCTTAAGCTCGCCGTAGTCGAAATTTTCTATCACGACTTTGGCCGTGTGGCTGTCGGCCTCGACGTTACCGTGGCCCGGGAAGTGCTTCATCGCAGCTATCACGCCGCGAGCCTGCGAGGCCTTCATAAACTCGCTCGCATACAGCGAAACCTCGTCCATATCGGCACTAAAAGCTCTGCCGCGCGAGCCGATGATGGTGGATTTTGGATTTAGCACGTCGACTACGGGAGCGAAATTTACGTTTACGCCGACGTCTTTTAGCTGCTGCGCCATCTTGCCGTAAAGCTCGCCAGCAGCGCCCAGATCGAGCGTTTTTGCCACCTTTTGCGCCGAGATAAAGGTCTCAAAACCTTCTTTGTCCTTAAATCTCGTGACACGTCCGCCCTCCTCGTCGATAGCGATGAAAATACCCTCTTGCGCCTCTTTAAAAGCGACTGTTAGCGCCGTAAGGTTCTTTTTGTCCGAGATGTTTTTACCAAGCATCATCACGCCGCCAAAACGCTGATATTTGGCCTCCGAGACGGCTTCTTTAGCGGTTTTGGGATCAGAGCCGTTGAAGCCGACCATTATCATTTGGGCTATCATTTTGCGAAGAGTCGGTTTTTCTTGCGTTTGCGGCGCTGCATTTAGCGCAGTCGGCAAACCCGCCAAAAATAGCGCCGAAAAACGCACGTATATATATTTTTTTAT
>CAUSIL010000239.1:0-3083 GCA_963531395.1 uncultured Campylobacter sp. | reverse complement strand
TCGCCGAACATCACGTTGCCGATACCAAGCACCAAAACGCGCATCAGTGCTCGTCTTTTACGTATTTGTAGCCGCTAATAATCGCGTCCATGGCTCCGTTTTTGCCTTTTACGGCGTTAAAGACGGCCATATACACGTGAATGACTACAAAAACGATGATAATCCACATGCAGACGCGGTGTATCGTGCGGACGTTTGCTAGCCCGCCCATTAGCTCCTCGCACTGCCTCATCGGCTCGTAAAGCAGCCCGCCAAGCCCCTCGTGATAGACGTGAACGTAGAGTGCAAGGCCCGTTAGACAGATCAGAAAAAGCACTAGATAAAAGAAAAAATACGACGCAAACTGAAGCGGATTATAAACGCCCTTTAGATGCGGGTGCGGGCCTAAAAACAGATAGTATTTTATCTGCGCTATCCAGACTTTGGGATTAAAAAAATCGACGATACTAACGACCTCTTTGCGGCTGTGTTTGTCGAATACAAATAAATAAAGCTTGAAAATAAAGCACGCTATCAAGATAAATCCCGCGATTTGGTGCGCCATGCGCCATTTAGCGTTCATAAAATTCGTCGGTTCGCTCGTGATTTCGGGACTAACGAAAACATAAGAGATATAGTAGCCGCTCACGACTAAAAACGTGATGGCAAAAAACCTGATCCAGTGCGTCGCCCTAAGTCCGATGGAAAATTCATACTCGCTTTTGCGGTTAAATTTATGCTCGCTCATAGCCGCTCCTTTCACAAATTCGGGTTGATTTTGTATTCGCCCAGCTGCTTGCCGCGCGCATCCATCACGTGCACGGCGCATGCGATACAAGGATCGTAAGAGTGAATCTTGCGTATGATCTCAAGCGGCTTGGTTAGATCGGCGATCTTTAGCCCGATGAGGCACTCCTCGTAGCTTCCGCGCACGTTTGCGGCGTCTTTTGGCGAGGCGTTCCACGTGCTAGGCACTACTGCTTGCCAGTTAGTTATCACGCCGCCCTTTATGCGGCACCAGTGGCTGAGCGCGCCGCGAGGGGCGTTGCCTTGGAAATTTCCCTTATACTCTTTACCGTTATCTATGACGTACTTCGCACAGGTTTCTTGATCGGTTTTTAGATTTTCTACTAAGCTAGTAAAGGCGGTTAGTCCGTGATCGGCTACTAGTTTAGCCTCTAGCATCCTAGTTGCAGTTCTGCCTAGCGTAGAAAATACAGCCTCAAGCGGAAGTCCCGTATCTTTTAAAAATTTATCTACGATCTTCACCACGCGCTCATTACCTTTGGCGTAGTTTATGACGATGCTAGCTATCGGTCCTACCTGCATCGGTTTGCCCTCATAGCGAGGGGCTTTGATCCAGCTATACTTGCCCTTTTCGTCAAACACTTTGGTATCTACCTCTTTGCCGTGGCCGCCCAATGTTTTCATATCTTTTAGGCCGGTGTAGTTTGGCTCGGTTTCGCCGTCGTACGGATGCAGCGGAGCCGGGTTTTTATACCATGCGCGAGTGGCTTCCTCGGTGATCTTGTCGCCGTTTACTTCATAAACCTTGCTAACGTCGCCGTTTAGGATAACTCCGCCTTGAATCAAGTACTCGTTTTTGCCGACTAAAAACTCGTCGTAAGCGAATAAATTTGACACGCCGACGTCTTTTAGCACGCTTGGCTCGCTGCCGTAGGCTTTAGCGGCCATGACTAGATCGGGATAATACGCTCGGTTGATAAAATCGGCCGCTTCTTGAAATTTGGTTAGGTATTCGCCTAGTCTTGCAGGATCTAGCAAGTCCATGACGCAGGTTACGCCGCCTACGGTGAGACTTTGAGGATGAGGCTGTTTTGCGCCGAATATCGCCATCATCTGCGCTACCGTCCTTTGTATCCTTAGGCACTCTAAATAGTGAGAAAGCGCGATCAAATTTTGCTCGGGCGTAAATTTATAGGTCGGATGTCCCCAGTAGGCATTGGCAAAAGGCCCTAAATTTCCCTTTTTTACAAAGGCCTCAACGCGCTCTTTTACCTCTTTTAGCTTATCTGCGCCCGTAGCGTAAGGCGTGTCGCAGTATTTAAACGCCTCATCGCTAGCCTTGCGCACATCCGCGCTTAGAGCCGAGACCACGTCTACCCAGTCAAGCCCGTGAAGCTGATAAAAATGCACGGGATGATCGTGCATATAAAGGGCGTTGTTCATCAGAGTACGCGTTAGCTGCGCGTTTAGCGGAGGCGTGATACCTAGCGCGTCCTCGACGGCCATGATGCCAGCGCGGTAGTGCGAAAACGTACAAACGCCGCAAATCCTCTGCGTGAAAAATCCCGCATCCCTCGGATCGCGCCCCTTTACGATCTGCTCTATACCGCGCCAAAGCGTCGAGCCCGAGTAGGCCTCTTTAACTACGTTATTTTCATCTACGACGACCTCTACGCGCAGGTGGCCTTCTATCCTGGTTATGGGGTCTATTACTATTCTTTGCTCGCTCATTTTTACGCCTCCTCTTTGTCTTTAGCAAAAATGCTTATCGCGGCGTGCGCTGCTATGCCGATACCTGCGAGCGCCAGCACTCCGATACCGATTTTATCGCTGACGTTATCGGCGCCTAGACCCAAAACAGTGTTAAACAGCCTATCTGCCATCGGCTCCTCAAAAGGCCCCATAGTATCCCAAAAATCAGGCTCCGAGCAGCCTATACAGCCGTGGCCTGCTTGCACCGGCCAGCTGGTGTGCTGATTAAATCTCTCGCGAGAGCAGTTATTAAACGTATATGGGCCTTTGCAGCCGACTTTATAGAGGCAGTAGCCGTTTTTCGCGCCCTCGTCGCCAAAGGTCTGTACGAATTCGCCCGCGTCAAAATGCCCCCTTCTCTCACAAAGATCGTGAATCCTAAGCCCGTAAGCCCACTTTGGACGGTTAAATACGTCAAGTGCGGGCAAAGTACCGAAAAGTATGTAGTGAAGGACGTTGCCCACGATATTTTTCTCGCTGGGAGGACAGCCCGGGACGTTTATAACGGGTTTTGAGGTTACTTTTGATAGACCGACGGAATTTGAGGGATTTGGCCTTGCAGCTTGCACTCCGCCGAAGCTCGAACAGGTGCCGATAGCAAATAT
>CAUSIL010000238.1:0-3090 GCA_963531395.1 uncultured Campylobacter sp. | reverse complement strand
CTATTTACAAAGAATTTATTGGTTTATGACGTCATAATACGACGGTATCACCGGCGTCAGCAAATCATCGCTTATCTTAAAATCCTTCTTAGTATTGCTCAGCGTGATTTTGATTTTGTTGCCGAGCTTATCCTCGTAGTCGATCCTTGTGGGGATGTAGTTTTTGACGGTGATTAGGTACTCTACGCCGTCGTATTTGGCCTTATAAAGCGTATCGGTGATCTTAACCGCGTTTCTAACGACGTCAATCAAATTCGGCGCCTTTTCAAATTTAGAGACGATAGCTTGCTCGAGCGTATCCTCGATCACGACGACGCGGTTTTTATCAAAGTAGATTTTTTTAGGCGTCGGGCGCTCGTAGATCCAGTAGGCGCGGTTGTTGCTTTTTGCGTAAAATTTACCGTAGTAATCGACCGTTTCGTTCTCGCTCGTGATGGTTTGCACGAAGTCGCTTTGAAGCGTGACGAAATTTAACGTAGCCGCAAAAGCCGAGGCGCAAAATAGTAAAAATGCTAAAATTTTTTTCATATATTTTCCTTTACCGGGAAAAATTCTAGCTAAGTTTAAATAATAAAATGTTAAAATCCAAACTTTAATAAAATTTAAAGGCTAGAAATGATAACGGCGTTTATGCAAAAGATATTCGGCACGAAAAACGACAGGGAAGTAAAAAAATATTTCAAACGCGTCGCCTACATAAACTCGCTTGAAAGCAAATATCAAGCGATGAGCGACGATGAGCTGAAGGCTAAATTTAACGAATTTAAAGCACAGGTACAAAACGGCGAAAAGAGCCAGGATGAGCTGCTAGACGATGTGTTTGCTATCGTGCGCGAGGTCGGTAAAAGGACGCTAAATATGCGCCATTTCGACGTTCAGCTAATCGGCGGCATGGTGCTAAACGACGGCAAAATCGCCGAAATGAAAACGGGCGAAGGTAAAACCCTCGTAGCAAGCCTACCCGTCGTGTTAAACGCTATGAGCGGCAAGGGCGTGCACGTCGTGACGGTAAACGACTACCTCGCCAAACGCGACGCGACGCAAATGGGCGAAATTTATAAATTTCTAGGCCTTAGCGTCGGCGTGATACTAGGCGGAGAATACGACGACGAAGCGCGAAAAGCCGCATACGCCAGCGATATTACGTACGGTACGAATAACGAATTTGGCTTTGACTACCTGCGCGATAATATGAAAATGGATTTCAAAGACAAGGTGCAAAGAGAGCATAACTTCGTCATCGTGGACGAGGTCGATAGCATCCTCATCGACGAGGCCAGGACGCCGCTCATTATTTCAGGCCCTGCAAACCGCACGCTAGACGGCTACATCAAAGCAAACGAAGTCGCGCGCCAGATGAAGCGCGGCGAGCCGCCCGCGACTCCGCAAGAAAAGGCCACCGGCGACTTCACCGTCGATGAGAAAAACCGCACGATAGCAATCACCGAAGAAGGCATCTCAAAGGCTGAAAAGCTCTTTGGCGTGGCAAATCTATACGACATGGAAAATGCGATTTTAAGCCACCACCTAGACCAAGCCCTAAAGGCGCACAATCTCTTTGAAAAAGACGTGCACTACGTCGTTCGCGACGGGCAAGTCGTCATCGTCGACGAATTTACGGGGCGTCTTAGCGAAGGACGAAGATTTAGCGAGGGCTTGCACCAAGCGCTCGAGGCCAAAGAGGGCGTAAAGATCCAAGAAGAAAGTCAAACGCTAGCAGATATTACGTTTCAAAACTACTTTAGGCTTTATAAAAAACTATCGGGCATGACGGGTACGGCGCAGACGGAGGCGACCGAGTTTTCGCAAATTTACAAGCTTGACGTCGTATCGATCCCGACAAACGTGCCGGTTATCAGAAAAGACAACAACGATCTCATCTATAAAACCGAAAACGAGAAATTTAAAGCCGTGATCGACGAGATCAAAAAGGCTCACGACCGCGGTCAGCCCGTACTCGTGGGTACCGCCTCGATCGAAAAGAGCGAAAAGCTGCACAACCTGCTCGTAAAAGAAAAGATCCCGCACTCCGTGCTAAACGCTAAAAATCACGAAAAAGAGGCCGAGATAATCGCTCAAGCAGGCGCTCGCGGCGCGGTTACGATCGCTACGAATATGGCCGGACGCGGCGTAGATATCCGTATCGACGACGAGGTGCGGGCTCTGGGCGGTCTATACATCATCGGCACCGAAAGGCACGAAAGCCGCCGTATCGACAACCAGCTGCGAGGCCGCTCGGGACGTCAGGGCGATCCGGGAGTGAGCCGCTTTTACCTAAGCCTTGAAGATAACTTACTTCGGATATTTGGCAGCGACCGCATCAAGGCGATAATGACGCGCCTTGGTATCGAAGAGGGCGAAAGCATCGACTCCAAAATGGTCACTAGAGCCGTCGAAAATGCGCAAAAAAAGGTCGAGAGTTTGCACTTTGAATCAAGAAAACATATCCTCGAATACGACGACGTCGCAAACGAGCAGCGAAAAACGGTATATAAATTTAGAAACGAGCTACTTGATCCAAATTTTGAAGTCGGCGAAAAGATCAAACAAAATCGCTCCGAGTTTGTCGAGCACCTACTAGCTCAAGCCGAAATTTACGCAGGCGAGCCAAAGAGCGAGTATAACCTCGAAAAACTAAGCTCCGTGATAATCTCAAATGGCGCGCTAATGCAGCCTGAAGAGCTAAAAGATCTCGACTATGCCGAGCTTGCGGAGAAGATAACGGCTAAATTTGAGGCCGACTACGAGGAAAAAATGGGCGTCATAAGCGAGGGTCAGCGCAAATACCTAGAAAAGGTGCTTTGCCTACAAGTGCTAGATACCGCGTGGCGCGAGCATCTATACCAGATGGATATCCTAAAAACCGGCATCGGACTGCGCGGCTATAACCAAAAAGACCCGCTCACCGAGTATAAAAAAGAGAGCTTTAATCTCTTTATGGAGCTCGTTAGCCGCATCAAATTTGAAAGCATCAAGCTGCTAACGGCCGTGCGCCTAAGCTTCTCCGAGCCTACCGAGTCTACGTCTCAAGAAGTGCAAGGTACTGAGGCTGCTAGCGCGCCCGAGAGCGAAGAAAAGCCCGGTAAAAAA
>CAUSIL010000237.1:0-3117 GCA_963531395.1 uncultured Campylobacter sp. | reverse complement strand
GGCTGATCTAACCGCTATCACGCGCATTTATAACGCGAGCGTTTTGGAGCGAAACGCCGCGGCCGCGCTACATCCCGGTCGGCATAGAGGAGCGCGAAGCGTGGTTTGGCACGCACGAGGCGGCAAATCGCCAGGTATACGTGCTACGCGAGCTTTGCGAGGGAAATTTGGCAGGCAAAGACGGTAAAGCTGATTGCGAGAGAAAATTTGGCTCAAACGGCGAAAATCTCGGCGCGCAAAAGATAGGCGCCGCAAACCAAAAAGGCGAAATCTTAGCCTGGGGCAGCCTCAGCGACTATCATCCGCGCGAGGGCTACCGCATCACGGCCGAGATCAGCGTCTACGCAGCACCCGAAGCTCGCGGCAAAGGACTGGGCGGACGGCTAGTAAATTTTATGCTTGAACGCGCGCCCGAATTCGGCATCAAAAACATCGTCGCGCTGATATTTTCTAGCAACGCCGCGAGCCTAAATTTATTTGCGAAATTCGGCTTTGCGCGCTGGGGCAAACCGCCCAAAGTCTGCGATATGTGCGGCAAACTGGAAAGCCTAACTTTACAGGGTAAAATTTAAACTAATCCAAAAGCTCGGCCGCAAATTTATCTTCGTTAAATTTCCTTCCCAAAAAGGCGCAAACCTCGCGCGCGTCGCGAAGCGCGTTAGCCATGCAGCTAGTAGCTCCGGGGCTTGGCGTCATGTTAAAGCTAATGCCCTCGCCGGTGTTTATGCCCGCTTCTCCCAGCATCAAACGCCCGCTTGATTTATCCAGCACCTGCGGACGCACTCCGCCGAAATTTCGCGCGTAGCCCACGTCTTCGTAAGCTAGCGAAGGCACTATCTTTCGCGCCGCTTTGACGAATAAGCGGCGATTTATACAGGGGATTTCGTAGGCGAAATTTTTAAATAGATAATTTCTAATCTCGCTATCGCAAAGTAGCTCAAACATCGACCTAGCTACCCTGCCGTCAAACCTCAGCGTCTTTAAAAAGTCCCAAAAAGTCGCGCTTCCGCGGTATCGCTCTAGCTTTGGCAGCAGTAGCGCGGTGGGACCAAACCTCGTGCGCCCGTCCGCTAGGATATCGGCGTCGCCGTGTAGCGCGGCAAAAGGCAGCTTCGGGTTTTGAACCATATAGACCTTGCCCTTTAGCAGGCGTTTGTCGCTCATATAAAAGCTCCCGGCAACGGGCAAACAGCTGTAATCAAGCCCATAACCCATCTTGTGCGCCAAAAATAGCGAATGCGCGCCCGCATCGACTACAACGTAGTTCGCGCTAAATTCGCGCCCGTCTTTAGCCGTGAGGCAAAAGCCATCGCTAGCGCGGACGATCCGCTCTATCTCGCAGCTTAAAAACACGTCCGCTTCTCGGTTTTCCTTAGATGCGGCGTCGCAGGCGTTTTTTACGAAGCTCTTAGCCGCGCGCCCGAAATCAATCGTCGTGTATTCGCCGCTTTGCACGCCCATCGCCACGATCTCTTCGCTTCTATCGCCGCTTTTATCGGCGTTTAAAACGACGTTTGGCTCAAGGCTTTTTAGCTCGTCTTTCTCAAAAAGCCGCAGATACGGATAAATTTCGCGAAATTTGCTAAATCTCTCGCGCAAAGCCGCGCTCTCCTCCTCGCCTACGCCTAGAACCATCTTTTGGTGCGAGAACATAAACTCGCCCGCGTAGCCGTGCATCAGCGCGTATTTTACGACCATGCGCGCCGCGACGCTTACCTTTTTGGCTTTTTCAAAATCGTAGTTCGTTTCTATATCGCCGCAGTGGATCGTCTGCGAGTTGCACTCTCCGCGCGAATTTAGCGTCGCTAAATCTTCGTATTTTTCAAAAAGCGCGAGGCTTTTTACGTCCGCGTAGCGCGCGAGCTGATAAAATAGCGCGCAACCCGAAATTCCGCCTCCGACGACGGCTACTTCGTAATGTCTTTTCATAAAAGCTCCGTAAATTTTTGGCGTATTTTGCCTAAAAATGCTTAAATTTGATTGAGTTTGGCGGGCTTTAAAAAATGCGGCGGCATAGGCTTGCGGCGGCAAATTTAAAAGCTAAATTCACCGGCAAATTTTAGCCTATTTCGCGCCATTTTGCGCTTTAAACTCCGCCAAAAGCTCCTCGTCGCATTTCGGGCAGTATTCATGCTCGCCGCTGATGTAGCCGTGTTTGGCGCAGACGCTAAAGACCGGCGTTATCGTGATATATGGCAGCTTGTAGTTATTTATCACGCCGCGCACGAGATCCTTGCAGGCCGCAGCCGAGCTGATGCGCTCCTTCATATATAGGTGCAGTACCGTGCCGCCCGTGTAGGAGCTTTGCAGTTCGTCTTGCAAATCAAGCGCCTCGAACGCGTCGTCGGTGAAATTTGCCGGTAGCTGCGTAGAGTTGGTGTAGTAGATATTTTCGCCAAATCCCGCCTGGATGATGTCGGGATAGCGCTTTTTATCCTCTTTGGCAAAGCGATACGTAGTGCCCTCGGCAGGCGTGGCTTCGAGGTTATAAAGGTTGCCGGTGCTCTCTTGAAATTCGCGAATTTTACCGCGCAAAAACTCTATCATCTCGATCGCAAACTCTCGCCCGAAATCAGTAGCGATATTTTCCTTGTCGTTCGTGAAATTTCGCAAAAGCTCGTTCATGCCGTTGATGCCGATGGTGCTAAAGTGATTATTAAAGTGCTTTAGATAGCGCGCAGTATACGGATACAGGCCGCGCTCGTACATCTCCTGGATAAAGGCGCGCTTTTTTTCGAGCGTGGATTTAGCTAAATTTAGCAGATACTCAAGGCGGGTATAGAGTCCCTTTTTATCGCCTTTATATAGATAGCCTAGGCGAGCTAAATTTAGCGTCACGACGCCGATACTGCCGGTCATCTCCGCGCTACCAAATAGCCCTCCGCCGCGTTTTAGCAACTCGCGTAAATCAAGCTGCAAGCGGCAGCACATCGAGCGCACGTGGCCGGGTTTATAGGCCTTGTCGTTTGCGATGCGGTTGCCGTTTTCATCGGTCGTATACTGGCTGCCGACGAAATTTTGAAAATAGCTCGAGCCCATTTTTGCCGTGTTTTCAAAAAGCACCTTCGCCACCTCACTATCCCAGTCGAAGTCCTCGGTGATATTTACGGTAGGGAT
>CAUSIL010000236.1:0-3125 GCA_963531395.1 uncultured Campylobacter sp. | reverse complement strand
TACCAGTCACCAAGATCGACCCGAGATTTGACGGGATCAAGAGCTACAAAGACCTGCCTGAGGCCACTCTAAACAAGATCAAAAACTTCTTTGAAACTTATAAAATTTTAGAGCCTAATAAATGGGTCAAGGTTAAAGAATTTAAAGATGCCCAGGCCGCGAAAGAGATCTTGGACGCGGCAATCAAAAACTACAAATAAACCACTTAGGCTTGCTTGGCCGCCGTTTCGTTAAACCCAAACAGACGGCGGCCGAGTTTAAACTCGCGAAAAAATCAAAAGGATAAAAATGGATATATTAAAGCTACTTTTAGGTAGCTCCAACGGCATGATAGACGCGATGTCGCAAAAAAGCGGACTGGCGGCAAACGACGTAGAGGCCGTAGTTTCTAAGATTGCGCCGATTTTCATGCAAAGAGCGAACGAAAATTTTAAATCGGACGCGGATTCGTCAAATTTCCTAGAGATGATACGCCGCTCAAACCTTGACGAGATGACTGACGCCCCGCAAAATATCAGCGTCGCCGAGGGCAACGAACTACTTAGCGTGCTAACGGGTTCAAAAGAAAACAGTAGCGCCCTAGCTAGCGACATAGGTTCGCAGTTAGGCATCAGCGCGGACTCTATCAAAACCTTGCTACCTATGATCGCACCGATGATCGCAGGCATGCTAAACAATCAGCTAAAAGCCTCAAATTTGCAAGGCTCGGCGGATAGCGGCTCCATGATGTCGATGCTTACGCAGTTTTTGGACCAGAACAAAGACGGCTCGATCGTGGACGATATTTTTAGGATCGCAGGCAACTTTTTAGGTAAAAAATAGACTTTAACTCCTTAAGGCCTTTGCTAAAATAATAAAGCGGCAAAGGTCTTGAATTAAATCTTATTCGCAAATCTAAATTTTTCTTGCGTAAATTTAATCCCCATCCGTACAAAACCCAGATAAGTCCGAGAGGACGCCGTATAATTTTGAGCGAATATCAGGGCGGTATTAGAAAAATGCGTTAAAATTAAAAACATCACAACCTAGTCTCAATAAAGATCTGCAAAGCCCAAAAAATAAGCCCGCCCGCGGCGCTACGTTTTGGATGATTTATAATTTTAGTCAGTTTATTTTGACACGCCTTGTTTTAGGTATATTAAGATAATAGCCGCCAAGGCTTAAATCACGCAAGAGCAAGCAAAACCCATTTGCTATCGCCGATTATTCACCTTATTTATGCCTATGATTTATTGTAAAAATAAGCCTCAAAAATCGTAAAAATCTACGGCCTGCGCGAGTTAGCGACCAGGCACAAAATTAACGCTCGTCTCTACGCTTTACCCCCCGCAAAATTTTTTTTACGAATTTTATGCGAAAAATTTTCTTTTTTTACTGATTTACCTTTAAAATGCGTCTTAGTAGGCTTAAATTTAGTTCTAAAATCTTAAATTTGATTTGCTTTATTATAATGTAAATCTAGTTTGATTATTTAAGCATTATTTCATTAAAGTCAAATTTAAACCTGAAATTTGTTTCTATTTTACACATTATAAAAGCAAAAAATGCCTACGCTCCGCGGCGTATCTATGACGCCGTAAAGAGTAACCAAGCGAAACAACGATAAATTTTTTCGCCGAAGAACGCTATTTAAAGCTCAAATTTTCTTTATTCAAAACATTAGACGATAACTTTTATCGCTTAAAAAGAGGCAATGAGAGATAATTACTCCGATTTAAATTTCTCACAAAGGATAAAAAATGAAAGACTTAACTTTGATGACCAATATCGAAGACCTAAGGCAAGTATGCTACCGCAACGTGCCTAAAATGTTTTATGAGTACGTAGATACGGGATCTTGGACGCAGACCACGTACCGCGAAAACCGCACGGATTTTGAGCCGATAAAATTTAAACAAAAAATCCTAGTAGATATGGCAAATCGCAGCCTAGAGACCCAGCTACTAGGCAAAAAGGTAAAATTTCCGGCTATGACCGCGCCGGTAGGGTTTATGGGCATGATGTGGGCAGACGGCGAGATACATATGGCACGCGCCGCTCAAAAATTCGGCATACCTTTTACGCTCTCTACTATGTCGATCTGCTCGATCGAAGACCTAGTCGAGGCCGGAGTCGAGCCGTTTTGGTTTCAGCTTTACGTTATGCGCGATAGGGAGTTTATGAAAGACCTAATCCGCAGGGCAAAAGCCGCAAACTGCTCCGCTCTCGTCGTCACGGTCGATCTGCAAGTGCTGGGAAATCGCCACCGAGATATCAAAAACGGTCTATCTACGCCGCCTAAATTTACGATACCAAATCTCATAAATCTAAGCACGAAAATCCCGTGGGGGCTAAGGTATCTAAAAAACAGACGCTGGACGTTTAGAAATATCGCCGGCCACGCCAAAAACGTAAGCGATCTAAGCTCACTAAGCTCATGGACTAAAGAGCAGTTTGATCCGAGCTTACAGTGGAGCGATATCGAGGAGATCAAAAATCTCTGGGGCGGTAAGATAATTTTAAAAGGCATTATGTTGCCCGAAGACGCGCAGTTAGCCGTCAAGCACGGCGCAGACGCCATCATAGTATCAAACCACGGCGGACGTCAGATGGACGGCACTCTCTCCTCGATCAAGGCGCTACCTGATATCGTCGCAGCCGTCGGCGATAAGACCGAGGTGTGGATAGATAGCGGATTTTACACCGGTCAAGATATGCTAAAAGCGTGGGCTATGGGCGCAAAAGGCGTGATGCTCGGACGCGCGCCTGTTTATGGGCTCGGCGCATACGGCGAGGAAGGCGTTACGCGAGCGCTGCAGATCCTATACGACGAGATGGATACGACGATGGCCTTTGCCGGACATAGAGACATCAAGGACGTAACAAGCGATATTTTGATCCCAGGCACCTACCCTACGCCAAGCGTTTAGACGAGTTAGGCGGATTAGTCAGTATGCAGCTGCGATGATCCGCCTTTATCTTATTTTAAACTTAATTTTAGGCGCTTGGGCAAATTTATACCGGGTTTACCGAGCGCCCGGCCTAGAGCAAATTTAACGCAGGCTCGCCGCATAAACCAAAGGCGGCGCAAAATCTTAAATTTATCCTGCCGCCCGCAAGCTACGTCGCCTTTTTGCTTAACGTAA
>CAUSIL010000235.1:0-3158 GCA_963531395.1 uncultured Campylobacter sp. | reverse complement strand
ATCTACGACTCAAACAACATCACGATCGAGGGCGACACGAGTATAGCTTGGAGCGAGGACGTGAAGGCGAGGTTTGAGGCGCAGGGCTGGGACGTCGCGCGTATCGACGGCCACGACTACGATCAGATCGAGTTTGCGCTAGAACAAGCCGCCGAGAAGGAGCGCCCGTATCTCATCATCGCAAACACTCGCATCGCAAAGGGCGCGGGCGAGCTAGAGGGCAGTCACCACAGCCACGGCGCGCCGCTTGGCGAGGAGATCATAAAGGCCGCTAAAATCGCGGCAGGCTTTGATCCGGAGCGCAAATTTGCTATTGGCGAGGACGTGCTGATTCGCTTCCGCGCCGCGATAGAAAAGGGCGACCTATCCGAAGCTCAGTGGAATCAAAAAGTGCAAAATTTAAGCGATGAGAGTAAAAATCTGCTAAATTCGCTACTAAATCCTGATTTTAGCAAGATAAATTTCCCTGATTTTAGCGGCAAAAAGCTAGCCACGCGCGATAGCAACGGCATCATCATGAACGAGATCGCGCGCGCCCTACCGGGCTTTATCGGCGGTAGCGCGGATCTGGCGCCGTCAAACAAAACCGAGCTAAAGGGCATGGGCGACTTCCCTAACGGACGCAACATCCACTACGGCATCCGCGAGCACGCTATGGCCGCGATAAATAACGCAATCGCCAGATACGGGCTTTTCCTGCCGTTTAGCGCGACGTTTTTTATATTTAGCGACTATCTAAAGCCCTCAGCGCGTATCGCTTCGCTGATGAGCGTTAGGCACTTTTTTATCTTTACGCACGATAGCATCGGCGTGGGCGAGGACGGCCCGACGCATCAGCCTATCGAGCAGCTTAGCACGCTTCGCGCGATGCCGAATTTTTACACCTTCCGCCCGGCCGGCGGCAACGAAAATGCGCTTTGCTGGAAGGCGGCGTTAAATTTACGCGCTCCAAGCGCCTTCGTGCTAAGCCGCCAAGGCCTAGCTCCGCTTGAAAAAGGCGAATTTGGCGGCGTAGAAAACGGTGCATATCTGTTAAAACGCGCGCAAAACGCCAAAATCACGCTAATAGCTAGCGGTAGCGAAGTGGAGCTCTGCGTCAAGGCAGCTGAAATCTTAGCCGCTAAGGGTATCGGCGCGAACGTCGTTTCCGCGCCGTGTTTTGACCTGCTTTGCGAGCAGCCGCGCGAGTACGTGGATAAAATTTTAGATCCGCAAACCAAAATCATCGCCGTCGAAGCCGCAAGCGCGCTAGAGTGGTATAAATTCGCCGATGAAATTTACTCGATGAAGAGCTTCGGCGAGAGCGGCAAGGCGGGCGCATTGTTTGAATACTTCGGCTTCACGCCTGAAAAGATCGCGGAATTTGCGCAGGAAGCGGCGAAATAAAATAAACTTTCGGGGCGAGATTCGGTTTAAATTTTGCCCTGATTTTAATTAGATTTGGCGTCAAAATAGCTGGATTTCGGTTTGAGCTTAAATTTGCCGAATTTAACGGCAAAAATCGCCTTGCCTGGTTAAATCCTAGCGGCGCAGATCTGCGTAATTTATAAAGCTTGCTTATATAAGGAGCCAAATTCGGCGATTTGACCGATGCTCTAAATTTAACCCAAACTTCGCTTAGTTAAATAAGTATTAATTTTAGGAGATAAATTTGAAACCCGAAGATATCGCTTTAAACGAGCTTTGTATGTTTGAGTTTTACATACCTCAAAGCGACAAGCCGATTTTGGCGGATTTATCGCTGCCGCTAGAGGAAGGCGCGCGCCCTTTGACGCAAGAACTAAAGGTCAAAGTAGCCAGGCTCATAAACCTATCGGCAACATGGTATCCGCTCGCCGTAAAAAGAATAAAAGACGAATTTAACGGCGACGTCGATTTGCGGCTCGTCGGCCTAAATATCCTAACGGACGAAACGCAAAAAGAGTTTATCTTTGGTTTAAATTTCGACGTTTCCAGAGATGAAGAGCACGGCAGAGGATTGCAAATATCTTTTCCGAGCTTTGAAATAATCAAACACGGCGATGCGGAAGCGTCGATGTTTTTGGATTATTAAAGGGCGCCAAGCTAAGCGCGGCTTAGGCACGCCAATACTTAACGGCGAGCGACGTGAAATTTGATTAAATTTACAGAGTAAGCCGCTACAAAAGACTAGACTGTGGACAAATTTGATTTATTAGCCGAGTTTAAGGCTAAAAACGATATCGCTCTTTTAGATGCTTATAAAGAGATAGCGTCACTAAAAATACTATGGCGACCTTTAATAGATTATTTACGCTACTATTTTTCTTATAAATTCGGTACTGAGCCAAACCCTAATCATCCGATTTGGTTATCGATAAAAGACAGAAAATGGATTGATTTAAATTTATTAAAAAGATCAAAAATATTTTTATCTAAAACATGGATCGGTTTAGATTTCGATAAAACCAAACCCGAAATTTGCAAGGGAGACGAGTGGATAAATGTATTGATAGATGCGAAGGGCGGCAACTTGCGAGACATTTATCTGTTTGATACTGATTTAAATATTATTATACTAATGATCGAAGATCTGAACGGAATTCTTTTAGACGGTAGTAAATTCGGATTATTAGAGGATTGTTTAAAATCAAATACAAAAATAGAGTAAAAGTAGATTTAAAAATAAAACCTAAAGAAAAATTATGAATAAATTTGACTTATTGGCTCTATTTGAGGCCGAAAACGGCGTGGCGTTTCCAAAGGCTTACAAAGAGATATTAGGCAGCTTTGAGAGCTATATTATCTATGATTACCACGTAAATGAATTTGGAGTCCAAAAAACGAAGGATCTAAATTTTTACGGCATTTCAAGGCTCTTTGAAGATATAGATAAAACGCACAAGCTGTATCAGTTCGTAGCGAGCGAAATTTCATCCTCGGTTATAGACCCTGATAAAACTTTTACCTTCGGCGGACTTAGCGACGGGGTGGAGTTATTTTTTTGATTTAAGGGATATGTCTATCTGGAGATATTATTTAGATGATAGCAGCACCGCGCAGATAGAGCCTAGCTTTGAGGCGCTAATAAGCAAGTCTTCTTTCGTAACGCACGACGGCGATTTGGCTTTGTATTAAAAGCGATAAACAAAAAAGGAGAGCAATGGCGCTAAGGCAGAAATTTAATAAAATGCATGAGT
>CAUSIL010000234.1:0-3162 GCA_963531395.1 uncultured Campylobacter sp. | reverse complement strand
CTTAGTTGCTCAACCACTACGTCTCTTACGTCATCAAATACTGCCATTTTCTTCTCCTAAAAATTAAAAATTTCGTGATTTTAGTATATTTTAGCTTAAAATTTCGCAAAAACGCAAAATTTACGCGCTTACATATATAGTCCGCCGTTGATCTTTAGCGTCTCACCCGTGACGTAGCTGGCATGATCGCTTAGCAAAAACGCCACGGCCTCGGCCACTTCGCTAGCGCTTCCGAATCGCTTTAGCGGGATGTTATCGCTGTAAGTTTTTTTGATTTCATCGCTTAGCTCGCTCGTCATATCCGTCTCGATGAAGCCCGGCGTAACGCAGTTAAAGCGCACGTTTCTAGCCGCGCCCTCTTTGGCGAAACTTTTATTCATCGCGATCATTCCGCCCTTACTAGCAGCGTAGTTGGCTTGCCCCGCATTGCCCATCTCGCCCACGATCGAGGCTACGTTTACGACGGCGCCGAAGCGTTTTTTGCTCATTACTTTTAGCGCCTCGCGGCATCCGATAAAGGCCGAGGTCAAATTTGCGTTTATCACGCCGATAAAATCCTCAGTCTTCATGCGAAGCGCGAGCTTGTCGTTTGTTATGCCTGCGTTATTTACGAGGTAGCTTAGCTCGCCGTCGGCGTCCGCGATCAAATTTATCGCTTTTACAAACTCGTCCTCGTCCGTCGCGTCAAATTTAACCACCGCGGCCTGTCCGCCGTTTGCTACGATTTCAGCTTGCAATGCATCGGCGATTTCTGGCTTTGAGCGATAGTTTATCCAGACTTTTAGCCCCATTTGCGCCAGAGTTTTGGCTATCTGCGCGCCGATACCGCGGCTTGCGCCGGTGATTAGCACGTTTTTTCCGCTAAATTTCATTTTCTTCCTTAATTATTAAAGTAAAATCACATTTTATCAAAATATTAATAAAATTTAAAACAGCGCCTCGTCCATCTCGGTAGGTTTTTCGATACCCATCAGCGCCAAAACGCTCGCGGCGATATTGTTTAGACCGCCGGATTTTACCGTCCTTACGCCCTCGCCCATCACGAAGCAAAATACGTCAAAAGTCGTGTGGTTGGTTAGCAAATTGCCCTGCGCATCCCTCATCTGCTCGCAGTTGCCGTGGTCGCTCGTGATGATTAGCGCATAGTTTTTCTCCTTGGCCTTTGCCACGATGCGTCCCAGCGCCGTATCCACGGCCTCGACCGCTTTTACCGCCGCGCTAAATTCGCCCGTATGCCCGACCATATCGCCGTTTGCGAAATTTACCACGATAAAGTCTTGTCCGTCGTCCATGCCTTTTAGCACCGCTTCGCACACCGCCTGCGCGCTCATTTCGGGCTTTTCGTCGTAGGTTTTGACCTTAGGGCTTGGCACCAGCACGCGCGTCTCGTTTTGGGCGAGCTCCTCGACGCCGCCGTTAAAGAAAAAAGTCACGTGCGCGTATTTCTCGGTCTCGGCGGTGTGTAGTTGCGTTAGGCCCGCGTTTGCGACGACCTGGGCAAGGGTATTTTTTAGCTTTTCGTTTTCAAATAGCACGGGAAAGGCGAAATTTGCGTCGTATTCGGTCATCGTGAGTAGATTTTTGACGACGAACGGACGCGCGAATTCGCTAAAATTTTCATCGCCCAAAGCCGCCGCGATCTCGCGTACGCGGTCGTTTCTAAAATTTATAAATATCATGCCGTCGTTTTCGCGGACACCCTCAAACCCGCCAAAGCTAGCCGGCACTATAAACTCGTCCGTCACGCCCGCCTCGTAGCTTTGCATGACGTATTCTAGCGGCGACACGGTTTGCGCGTTTTCTCCGCGCGTCATCGCATCGTAGGCCGTTTTTACGCGCTCCCAGCGCTTGTCGCGGTCCATCGCGTAAAATCTACCGCTAACGCTAGCTAGCTTAAAGCCCCCGCTTTGCGCCTTTTCTTGCAGCGATTTTATAAACGCCAGCCCGCTTTTTGGGCCTACGTCGCGACCGTCGGTTATCGCGTGAGCGCACACCTCGCAGCCGTTTGCGACCGCAAGAGAGCACATCGCGTCAAAGTGGCTTAGATGCGAGTGCACGCCGCCGTCGCTGTAAAGCCCGACGACGTGGACGCGTTTGCAGGTTTTAAACAAATTTAAAAGCTTTTCGCTTTTAGCCAGTTCGCCGTTTTCAAAACCGAGCGAAATTTTTACCAAATTTTGATACAAAATCCGCCCGCTGCCGATACACATATGCCCGACCTCGCTGTTTCCCATCTGTCCGTCGGGCAAGCCCACTGCTAGGCCCGAGGTTTTTATGAGCGCGTTTGGGACGTTTTTAAACAGCCAGTCGTATGTGGGCTTTTTTGCCGCCGCAAATGCGTTAAATTCGCTACTTTCATTGTATCCGATGCCGTCTGTGATCACCAAAATAGTTTTTTGAGCCATTTTTAAATTTTTGCCTTAAATTTAGATATTTTTTAACGGCATTATACTAAAATTAGCCTTTTTTAAAATAAAGGCTTTTATGTTTTACTATATTTATGAACTGTTAAATTTTAATATCTTTCAATACATCACCGTTCGCGCGGGCTTTTCGTTTTTCATCGCATTTTGCTTGACCGTTTGGGCGCTGCCTAAATTTATCGCGTGGGCGAAGGCCAAAAACGCCGCCCAGCCCATCTACGAGCTAGCTCCGCAAACGCACCAAAAAAAGGCCAAAACGCCGACGATGGGCGGGCTCGTCTTTATCGGAGCGGCGCTTGTCGCAAGCGTGATCTGCGCGAGATTAGATAACGTTTTCGTCTTTGCCTCGCTTATCTGTCTTGCGGGCTTTACGGCGCTTGGGTTTAAAGACGATTTTCGCAAAATTTCAGGCGGCAAAAACCACGACGGACTAAGCCCCAGAGCCAAGCTTGCGGCGCAAATTTTGATCGCTCTGGCCGTCTCTTCGATACTGTATTTGCAAGGCGAACTGGGAAGCAAATTTTACCTACCGTTTTACAAATTT
Source organism: uncultured Campylobacter sp. (assembly GCA_963531395.1). Taxonomy (GTDB): domain Bacteria; phylum Campylobacterota; class Campylobacteria; order Campylobacterales; family Campylobacteraceae; genus Campylobacter_A. The sequence goes on along the minus strand of CAUSIL010000234.1, from coordinate 195 downwards.
CCAGTGCTTGATCTAGGCGTTTTTGCGGTCGCATTTTGGACGCTCGTCATCGTCGCAGCATCAAATGCGGTAAATTTAACCGACGGCCTAGACGGACTAGCTACGGTGCCTGCGGTGTTTTCGCTGCTGACTTTGGGCGTGTTTGCCTACATCTGCGGACACGCGGTATTTAGCTCATATTTACTTTTGCCCAAG
>CAUSIL010000233.1:0-3214 GCA_963531395.1 uncultured Campylobacter sp. | reverse complement strand
ATGTGCTCGCACTCGTTTTCAGGGTCGAGTGGCTTTTCCTTGCCTCTAGCGCTTTTATCTATGCGTGTTTTGTCCTGCTTGCGTTTCGTTCGCTTTTTTGGTTCGTTTTGAGCCTGATTTTTTCGCCCGCTTTTGCTATAGTCGTACGCGAGCGTTACGATGAAAATTTATTTTTAGACGTGGTTTTTGCGCTTATTTGGATACTTTGCTGGCTATTTTTATCTCTAGCCGTTAGTGAAAATATCTCAAAACTCGGCAACGAAATCGTATCTAAAATTTTACGCATCGCCGCGCTTTTTGCAGTGATCGGCGTTTATTACGTCAGTATCGAAAATAGCCTAAATTTACAAGCTATTTTACAAGACACCGTTACGCTTCGCATTGTACTTATCGCCATAAATATCTATATGTTTCCGTCTCTTATCGCACTTTTGGTGCTTGATTTGCGCGGGTATTATTTGAAAAACAAAGACGCAAAAATGGCTAAATTTTCATTTTTTAATTTCACCAAAGAAGCTTTAAAAGTAATCAAATTTATTGCTTTAAGGCGTAAAATTTGAACACATAAACTATTTATACAGTCTCTAAAAAATGCCATTTTTTGTAAATTTAAGAGATAAAAAACGCTCTGTTGCTTTTTGATTAATAGCGGTGAAGTTAAAAGTTTAGTGTTTTTCGGCGCGACGAAGGTTTGCAGTTAAATTTGATAAAGCAGACCTCGCAACGTAAAGCCGAAATTAAAATTCGGCTTTACCGGCTGGTTTGCTCGGCGGTTTATTCTAGCTCTTTTGCGCCGTTTTTTGATTTTTTACTTAGGCGTTTTACGTAAAAGATATAAAGCGCGGTGAGCAGGCCGACTGCGACGAGTAGGGCGATCACGATGTGGCTAAAGGTATCTTTGTCGTAGTTTTTACCTAGATACCAGCCCACCGCAAGCAGTACGGCGACCCAGATGCCCGCGCCCAAAGCCGTATAGAGGCAAAATTTAAAGATATTCATACGCGCAAGACCCGCCGGCAGGCTGATGTACTGGCGGATGCCAGGGATCAGGCGGCAGTTAAAGGTCGAAATCTCGCCGTGTTTATTAAAAAATGCCTCGAATTTGCGCATTTTCTCCTCCGTGATACCGACGTATTTGCCGTATTTTAGCGCGAGCTCCCGCCCGAAAAAGTAACACAGATAGTAATTAAACGCCGCTCCTGCGAGGCTACCTGCCGTTCCGGCGGCCCAAGCGGCAAATAGATTCATCTTTCCTTCGTGCGCGAGATAGCCCGCCGGTATCATCGCCACTTCGCTTGGAAACGGAAAAAACGAACTCTCTAAAAACATCATCAAAAAGATGCCCGTATACCCCCACTGACTCACGTAAGAAACGATAGTATCTATGATAGAATGAAGCAAATTTAGCCTTTATTTAGGATTTGAATAACGAAATCATACGCTATAGCAAGCGCAAAAATCGCAAAAATCGTCGCGCAAACGCTATCAAGCGTCTTTTGGCGACTCAAAAACGCTTCGCGCGCCTTTTTTACGGCAAAAAGCCGACCCAAAAGTACGAAAACGAATACGCTTTGGACGGATATCGTGCCGATCAATAAAAAATATCTCTTATCGGCGCGGATTCGTCGATAAATTTAGAAAAAATACTAGCAAAATATAAAATAGCCTTAGGATTTGATATATTTGTAAGCATCCCGAGGATAAAAAAATGCTTTGCGCTTACATTTTTTTCTTTTTGCGTTTGCTCTTTGTTTGCTTTTTCGCTACGGACGGAGTTAAACAGTAAAAAGCTCAAAAAAAGCAGATAAAAGACGCTAAACAGCGCTAAGGCGTATCTGATAAACGGCGCGGCCTCAAAAAGAGCCTTTAGCCCAAACGCCGTCAAAAAAACCCATAAAACTATGCCGGCGCAGACTCCCAAACAAGCATAAAAGCTATATCTAAAGCCGTGCGCCAGCGATACGCGAAGTATCAAAAACACGTCTGGCCCCGGCACGATAATAGCGATAAAATGCGTCAGCATGATCGCGGCTAGAGAAACTAAGCTCAATAAATTTCCTTTAAAAAGCGAGATTTTAGCCAAAAGACGCAAAAAATAGCCTAAAATCGCCTTGAGTAAAGTCGCGAAATTTGTTTAAAAGCGTCGCGCGGATCGTTTGGAGCGGATTAAAATTTAGCCTCGCTTTTACCGCTTCTTTAAAACTAAGAATGTATAATTGCCCTAAAATTTTAAACAAGGAATAATAATGGATAGAGTAGAGCAGGCCATAAACGACATTAAAAACGGCAAAATGGTCGTCATGGTCGACGATGAAGACCGCGAAAACGAGGGCGATCTCGTATTTGCGGCGACCTTTAGCGACACGCAAAAGGTAAATTTCGCCATAACTCACGCAAAAGGCGTGCTGTGCCTCGCGCTAAACGAGGAGATCGCAAAGAGGCTTGAGCTAAATTTGATGGTGGATAAAAACACGTCCTGCCATGAGACGGCGTTTACCGTCACCATAGACGCCAAAAATACAACCACGGGCGTGAGCGCCTACGAGCGCGACGTCACGATCCGCTTAGCGGCTGACCCGATGTCAAAGCCGCAGGATTTTGTGCGCCCTGGGCATATCTTCCCGCTCATCGCTAAAAAAGGCGGCGTGCTAAGCCGCACGGGACACACCGAAGGCTCGGTGGATCTATGCAAGCTTGCCGGCCTAACGCAAGCAGCCGTCATCTGCGAGATCGTAAAAGAGGACGGAAATATGGCTCGCAGACCCGATCTAGAGGAGTTTTGCGAGAAATTCGGGCTAAATATGGTCTCGGTCTCCGAGCTCGTGCAGTACCGCCTAAAACACGAAAGCCTAATCGAGATAAAAGAAAAAAGCGCGGCTAAGATAGCGGGCTTTGATGCCCTAAAATGCGATATCCTAGATCACAAGGGCGAGCGTCACTTCGCCTTTGTTTTCGGCGAGATAAAAGACAAAACCGCAGTCAAATTTCATCAAATTTCAAGCGACGTGGAGCTGCTTGCCTCCGATAAATTCGCCGAGCTGCTGGAGTCGCTTGAGTATCTATCCAAAAACGGCGGCGTCGCGGTGTTTTTGCAAGGCGAGGAGAAGTGCGGCGGGCAGGTCAAGGACTACGGCATCGGCGCGCAAATTTTACACAAGCTGGCGTCAGCCGTATCGAGCTTTTAAGCGCGAATAAAAACAAAGATTTCGTCGCG
>CAUSIL010000232.1:0-3223 GCA_963531395.1 uncultured Campylobacter sp. | reverse complement strand
AGGACGCGTACCGCCGATGGAGCCGGGCGGCGAAGGCGAAGCGATTATCGCCGCAAGGCTAGATGAAAATCAAAAGAGGATAAAGCGGCTCGTAAATTTGCTCGCAAATCGCGTAAATCCGGGCGTAGACGACGCGGCAAAAGTAAAGGCGGAGTTTTTAAACGAGATTATAAATCACGGGCTTAAGATAAGCGGTCTTGACAAAATCGCCGTCGTAAATTTGCTGAGGCCGATGCTTGGCGGATACAGCGTCATCGTGCTGCTTGAAAGCCTAAAAAACGCCGACGAAACCGTGGCGCAGGCCGCCTGTAATGTGCTAAAAGAGACGATTTTCGTGCATGATTATTTTAACGACGTGGCGCAGCTTGCAAAAACCAATAAATTTGCGCTAGAAGTCTTGCATTCGTGGGCGCAGGCCGAGTGGTTTAAGGCGCGCGAGAGCCTGCCTAGGCGTATCAGAGCGGCGATCTTTAAGGTTGCGGGCGAAACCAACACCGACGATCTAAGTCCCGCTAGCGAGGCCTATACGCGCTCGGATATCCCGCTACACGCAAACGCGATGCTGGTTAAGCGTCAGCCAGGCAGCCTAGAAGCGATCAATGAGCTTAAAAAAAGCGGGCTAGAAGTCGTCTACGCGGGCGACGTCGTAGGTACTGGCAGTAGCCGAAAGAGCGGCATAAACTCCATCCAGTGGCACCTCGGGCGCGAGATAGAGGGCGTGCCGAACAAAAAAACGGGCGGTATCGTGATAGGCACGGCGATCGCGCCGATATTTTTTAACACCGCCGAGGATAGCGGCGCGCTACCGATCGTAGCCGACGCGAGCGCACTAGAAACGGGCGACGTGGTGGATATCTATCCGTATGCGGGCGAGATATTGCGCGTCGGACGGGTAAATTTTAGTGCAGAGGGTAAATTTGACGGGGTTTTAATTTACGGTGACAAAAACGGCGGCAAATTCGAGCGCGAGGTGGACGAGGCAAATTTGAGCGCAGCCGTCAAGCCCGAAGGCGAGCCCGTCGCTCGTTTTACGCTTGCGCCAAACACCATATTTGACGAGATCAGAGCGGGCGGGCGTATACCGCTCATCATCGGCCGCTCGCTTTGCGGCAAGGCCAGAGCGGCGCTAAATTTAGGCGCGGAGGATATATTTGCGAAGCCCGCGCAGCCGCAAACGAACGAGAGCGAGGGCTACACGCTAGCTCAAAAGATCGTCGGCAAGGCCTGCGGCGTGCAGGGGGTCAGGGCGGGGCAGTACTGCGAACCGGCAACCCTAACCGTAGGCTCGCAGGATACTACGGGGCCGATGACGCGCGACGAGATCAAGGAGCTAGCAAGCCTCGGGTTTTCGGCGGATTTTGTTTTGCAGAGCTTTTGCCACACGGCGGCCTACCCAAAGCCTAGCGACCTTGAAACGCAAAAGACGCTGCCTAAATTTATGAGCTCGCGCGGCGGAGTGAGCCTAAGGCCAGGCGACGGCGTTATACACTCGTGGCTAAACCGCATGGTGCTGCCCGACACCGTGGGCACCGGCGGAGACAGCCATACGCGATTTCCTATCGGCGTGAGCTTCCCTGCGGGCAGCGGACTGGTGGCGTTTGCGGCCGTATCGGGAGCGATGCCGCTAAATATGCCAGAATCCGTGCTCGTGCGATTTAGCGGGCGACTGCAAAAGGGCGTAACGCTGCGCGATCTGGTAAACGCGATCCCCTACTGCGCGATCAAGCGCGGACTGCTCACGGTCGAAAAGAAGGGCAAGAAAAACGTATTTGCGGGTAAAATTTTAGAGATCGAGGGGCTAGAGGAGCTAAAAGTCGAGCAGGCGTTTGAGCTAAGCGACGCCTCGGCGGAGCGCTCTGCGGCGGCCTGCGCGGTAAATTTAAGCATCGAAAGCGTCTGCGAATACGTCCGCTCAAACGTCGCTCTCATCGAGGCGATGATAGAGGCGGGCTACGAAAGTAAGGCTAGCCTGGAGCGCCGCGCGGCAAAAATGCGCGAGTGGCTAGCAGCGCCGGAGTTACTGCGAGCCGACAAAAACGCGCGCTACGCCGAGGTGATCGAGATAAATTTGGACGAGATCACGGAGCCCATCCTAGCCTGCCCGAACGATCCCGACGACGTCGCGACTCTGAGCGAAATTTTAGCCGACGGCTCGCGCCCGCATAAGATCGACGAGGTGTTTGTGGGTAGCTGTATGACCAATATCGGCCACTACCGCGCGCTGGGCGAGGCTCTGCGTGGGCTTGGGGCGCTGCCTACCAGGCTTTGGATCGCGCCGCCTACCAAGATGGATCAGGTTCTGCTCGAAAAGGAGGGCTACTACGATATCTTTCGCGCGGTAGGCGCTCGCACGGAGGTGCCCGGCTGCTCGCTTTGTATGGGTAACCAAGCCCGCGTGAACGACGGCGCGACTGTGTTTTCGACCTCGACGAGAAATTTCGATAACCGCATGGGCATGGGCGCGCGCGTGTATCTAGGCAGCGCCGAACTAGCAGCCGTCTGCGCCGTGCTAGGCAGGCTACCCAGCGTCTCTGAATACATGAGCATAGTGCCCCAAAAGCTTGCGGGCAAAGAGGCGCAAATTTATCGGTATCTAAATTTTAACGAGATAGAAAATTTTAAAATTTAGCAGTTTGGAGGCGGAAATTTCGGCGTTAGCTTCGTTGCAAATTTTACCAAAAACGGTTAAATCTGCAGCAAGCGGGCCGTTTACGGATAGACGGCTCGGCTCTTGTTATGGCGGCAATATCGCCAGGTGCTAAAAAATCCGCCGATGATATCTCTTTTTTGCGCGAATTTTAGACGACTTTTGGGTCTAAAGGGCGTAATCTTTGCTAAATTAAACAATACCGTAATATTTTAAACGAGATGGATGGATAAGTAGGAACGATGCATTTTAGCCTCGCGGTAAAAACGGCAACGGTAAGACAAGGTGGCTAAAATAAGCTGTTTGAAGGCTTTAAATACGGCTTAGGATATAAAACTATAAAAATAGAGTTGCGCATTTTAAAGCGTTTCCTTTTGAAACGATTATACTAAATGACAATTTGGATTTAATAGCTGTTTAAGATTATCGATAGTAAGATTTCATTATTAAATATTTTAAATTTGTTTTAGTTGTTTAAAAATATGATTTAAAGGAACAAAATTTGAACACAGTAGATAATCAGACGCAAAATTTAAACTACAATCCTCAAAATCCAAATTTGACAAATTCCGGCTC
>CAUSIL010000231.1:0-3257 GCA_963531395.1 uncultured Campylobacter sp. | reverse complement strand
CAAAGCCGCCCACAGCAGCATAGCTGGCTACTTTTTTTATGCCTTTAAAAACTCTCATTTTTTATCTAGCTCCTTTGAAATTTTCTTGCTTTTTACCATTATCACGCCTTTTTTAAATTTGATAAATTTTGATTTTCCGATGTTTTTTATGATTTTATTTTGCGTTTTTTTAAGGCTCTTGCCGCTTAAATTTCGCGATTTTAAAAACTCGGCTAGGCTCGTCCATTTGCCCTCATTTTCAGGCCCGCTCTCGACGAATTCGGCATCGACGGGAGCCGCATACTCGCCGTTTTGACGCGCTAGCAGCGGTCGCTCGAGTAGATTTAAAAAATTTCTAATTTTCTCGTCGCGCTCGCGGTAAATTTGAGCGATTTCGGTTTTATTATTTAGCAAAATTTGTTCTTTTTCGCGAAAAAGCCTCTCTTTATCGGCTTGCAAATTTTGATTTTGTTCTTTTAGTTCGCTAATTTGCGAGAGTAGAAATTCGTTCACGTCAAATTCCCCCGCCTTTGATTTTTTGGATTTCGCGCTTTTAAATGATTTTTCGGTAGATGTTTTTGACGGCTGATTTGGCGTTAAATTTGCCGCAGTACCAGGCTCGTAGCCGTCCAAAACCACGTATTTTACTCCGTCTTTTTCAAAGGTTTTTAGCGTGCCGCGACGAATGCGGTTGTAGACGGCTTCTTTGGTTACGCCTAAGATTTCCGCAGCCTCGCTCACGGGCACTCTGGACATATTTTTCCTTTGATCGTTAAATTTGGCGTAGATTATGGCAAATTTTGGCTTTGATGCGAGTTAAACGGGAGTTTAAATAAAAAAGGCCGCCGAAGCGACCCTTTTGGTTAGAGCTTTGACTCGTAGCGTCTAAGCATATATAGACGTTTAAGCATTTTCTTGCGAGCCGCGATTTTTTGTTTTTTGCGGATCTCTGTCATAGGCTCGAAAAAGCGTCTTGCGCGAACTTCGGTCACGACAAGATTCCTGTCGGTTTGCTTTTTGAACTTTCTGTAAGCTTCGTCAAAAGACTCGTTAGGATGTACCTTAATACCAGGCAACGTCCTCACCACCTTTCATTTAAAATAGACGGCGATTATAGTTTAAATTTTATAAATTTAAGCTTTGCCGACCGCCAAAAAATGCGGATTAGGAAAAATATGTAATTAAGAATTTTAATACACGATTAAGGCATTAATCTTATAATCTCGCTATTTTGCAATTAGGGAAAACAATGACCAAAGAAGAGTATAAAAAGTATTTCAAATTTGCCGGCAAACGCTATATCGCCTACATCCTGCTAACCTGTAGCGCGCTTATTTTGCCTTTTATAACTATCGGCGGAAATCATTTTTTTTTACTGAGCTTTGAGCGCAGCGAACTGCATCTATTTTTTGCCAAATTTAACGTCCAAGAGCTGTTTTTGATGCCTTTCGTGCTAATTATTTTTTTTATTTTTATATTTTTTATGACGAATTTTGGCGGCCGCGTCTGGTGCGGCTGGAGCTGTCCGCAGACGATATTTCGCGTGATTTACCGCGACCTTATACAAACTAAAATTTTAAAAATCCGCAAAAATATTTCAAACAAGCAAACGCCTACCGAAAACGGCGTAAAAAATGCGCTTGCAGTCGCGATCTGGAGCGTTTTGGCTTTTATCGCGGCGGCGAATTTTCTCTGGTTTTTCGTCCCGCCGCAGGATTTTTTGGCTCAAATTTTAAATCCTGCCGAACATAAAATTTTACTCGGGGCTTGGATCGTTATCGCTGCGTTTTTGATATTTGACGTAGCGTTTTTGGGCGAAAATTTTTGCATTTACGTCTGTCCGTACGCTAGAGTACAGTCCGTGATGATCGATGCCGATAGCGTGCAGGTCATATACGACGAGACGCGGGGCGGTAAAATTTTTGAGGGACAAACCAAACTCTGGAAAAAACCGCCCGACCCGCAAAACGAGTGCACCGGCTGCGAGGCCTGCGTGAAAATTTGCCCGACGCATATCGACATCAGAAAAGGCATGCAGCTAGAGTGTATAAACTGCCTGGAGTGCGTCGATGCGTGCACGAAAACGATGTCGGGGCTAAATTTGCCTAGTCTAATTAGCTGGACTAGCTCAAATTCGCTAAAAACCAAGCAAAAAGTGCGGTATTTGCGCTTTAAAACTATCGGCTACTGCGCTGCCATCGCTATAACCGCCGCAGTGCTAGCGCTAATGAGCGCCAAAAAAGAAAACATGCTGCTAAACATAAACCGCACGAGCGAGCTATATAAGGTAAATAAAAGCGGCGAAATCGAAAACGCTTACGTATTTTTGTTTGAAAACACCGACGCGCACGCGCATGAGTTTTACTTTGACGTTAGCGCAAACGATGCCGACATCAAAATAAAACGCCCAAAAAGTAACATTGCCTTAAACGCGGGCGAAAAGAAGAAAATCGTAGTTGTATTAACGGCTCCTAAAAATGCCGCTAGAGCCGGTAAAAACGCAAATGCAAAGATAACTATACGCGCCTATGCCGCAGACGAAAAAGAGAAAATTAATATCGCAAGAGAGACTATTTTTGCATACCCGAGGGACTAAAAATCATATTTTTATTGTATAATCCTTAAATTATAATTTTAATTTTTAAAGGCATGCAATGAACGGGAAAATCACGCAAAGAAGCGCCGAAAGAAAGGAAAAATTTATCCAAGCCGGTATGGAAATTTTCCTCGAAAAAGGCTATGAAAACACGAGTCTAACGGATATAATCAAAAAAAGCGGCGGGTCGTTGGCTAGCGTTTATAAATTTTTTGAAAACAAGGAAGGTCTTTTTCGCGCTATCGTAGAACGCGGATTTGACGACTTTAGAACGCAGATAGACGAGAAAATCGACCTGAGTTTATCGCATAAATTGGAGGATTTTTTAATCAAATTCGCCGCTATATTTTTCGACATAATCTGCGACAAAGAAACGACGCTAATTTCAAGAGTTATGATGAGCGAGGGCGCAAAAAACGACGGCATGCTCGGCAAGGCGTTTTTAGAGCAAATTTTAAGTAAATTCGATAAAGTTTTGATAGATTTTTTCGAGCGCGAAGACATAAAAGAACAGCTAAATCCCGACATTTCGCCTTACGTAGCGGCTAAGGCGTTTGCTGCTGTCGTCAGGGAGCCTTATCATTATAATGCGATTTTGCTAAACGAGGATATAACGCTAAACGAAAAAGAACGCGAAGAGCACGTAAAAACGAGCATAAATATATTTTTACACGGTATCAAA
>CAUSIL010000230.1:0-3264 GCA_963531395.1 uncultured Campylobacter sp. | reverse complement strand
TGGAGCGGGAAACGGGGCTCGAACCCGCGACCCTCAGCTTGGAAGGCTGATGCTCTAGCCAACTGAGCTACTCCCGCATATAGCATGGTGGTGAGACGTGGATTCGAACCACGGAAGACATAGTCAGCAGATTTACAGTCTGCCCTCGTTGGCCGCTTGAGTATCTCACCCTAATTAATTGTAAATTATAAATGCTTAATGGTATTTCTGGTCAAACACTGTTATGAAATGGAGCTGGTGAACGGACTTGAACCGCCGACCCACTGCTTACAAGGCAGTAGCTCTACCAACTGAGCTACACCAGCATCCTGATTTGTGAAAGTTGGATTATAGCCCAATTTCTTCTCAAAGTCAAGACTTTTGCAAAAAATAGTCGTGTTTTATGTTATTTTTATAAAAACATGCCTGTAGTTCGAATTTTTCTTTAGCCCATAGGCTCTGGAGCTTCTTTAAATTTTAAATCTTTTCTAAGTTTTGAACGCGGTTTCGTAGGCGGTTTTTCCTCGCCTGTTTTTTGCTCTACGATACCTGTTTGAGCCTCGTCTTCTTTGGCGACTAGCGCATAAGCCTCTTTAAATCCGGCCGCCTTAATCTTTTGCGTCAGAACCTTAATATCGTTTTTATTCATAGCCCGCGTTTTGACCGCTATAGAGCGGTACCTGCCGAATCTACCGCTAACTACGGCTTTTACGCCGTCTATCTTAGCGACTTTACGTTCTATATCGGCTCGCTCGCGTTCTATGGATTCTTGCGTTACGTCGTCGCCGAATGCGCTCACGAAGATATTATATTCGCTATTTGCGAGTAAAACGCTGCAAAGCAATAAAAAAACAACGACGACTTTTTTCATGCTTCTCCTTTTTGCTTGCAGCAAATTTAACTGTTTGGATTATATACGACAATGAATAAAATTGCGATAAATTTGGCCGAGCGCCCTACCCCAGCGCTCTTGCTATGAGCTCGATGGGGTTCTCGCATTTTACGTTCGAGCCGTCTATATGCAGCGCATTTGAAATTTGCATTTTACAGGCGCTACACTCCGCGCTTACGATCTTTGCGCCCGTTTTTTTTATCATCTCCGATTTTCTTTGTCCGGCCGCGCGGCTTAGGTGATATTTTTCAGACTGCATCGTCACTCCGCCAAAACCGCAGCACTCGTTTGGATCGCTCATCTCGGTTATTTCGTAGTTTTGAGCGAGCAGTTTGCGAGGCTCTTTAAAGACGCCTTGCATTTTTCTAGCGTGACAAGGGTCGTGATAGGTCACGGAGGCTAAGTTTTTGCCTTTTTTAGCCAAAATTTCAGCCAAATTCGTAAATTTTTCAAAATACTCCGTCGCTAAAAATATCTTCTTACTCACCGCTTTTGCGCGCTCTCGCCACTGTTCGTCATCATGGAAAAAGTGCTCGTAGTCGATCTTTATCATTGCAGAACAAGTCGCCTCCGGCACGATGATAGCGTCTAAATTTAATAAAAGCCGCTCGAAATACTCGATATTTCGCTTTGCCAAAACCTCGACCGTCGCAAAATCCCCCGTAAAATATGCCGGCGCGCCGCAACAGGCCTGCTTTTTCATCAAATTTAAATTTAGCCCTAGCTCGCGCGCAATCTTAACGAGAGCCTCGCCGATGCCAGTATATGCGTAGTTTCCCATACAGCCGATAAAAACTCCGATAGTTTTTTCTCCGCCGTTGTCGATAAACTCGGCGTGCGAGTTTAAAAAGCTCTTTTTGCCAGCAGCGGGCAAAAGTCGCTCTTTTTTCACCATCGGTAGGCTAAATCTCGGACTCATCGCGCCTTCGCGGATCTTAAACGCGCAGCTTTGAAATACGTAGCCAAGCTTTGCCGCCAAGTCCATAACCGCGCGGTGGCGCAGTAGCCAAAAAAACGCCTTTTTGTACCACGCTATACCGAATTTTTCCGCGATGTCGCGTCGGATGTTTTCTATCGCCGTGTCCACGCGCAAGGAGTTTGGGCAGACCTCGACGCAGCTCGTGCATAAAAAGCAGCTCTCAAAGATACTTTTCGCGTTTTTATCAAGCTTTAGCTCGCCGCGCTCGTAGGCTCCGACAAGGTCTAAAAAGCCGCGCGGAGAGGTCGTTTCGTCGGGGTTTACGTGATGGATCGTGCAGACTTGGATGCATTTGCCGCATTTTACGCATTTATCCGAAATTTCGCCAAATTTAAACATTTTCGCGTCAAACCGTTTTTGAAAATCGGCGTAAATTTTCGGGTATTTTTTTCAAATACGCGTCAAAACACATCGCGATATTGCGGATGATTAGCGTGCCCGTCTCGTTTACGCTGATTTTTTCAGGCGTTACAGTTACGAATTCGCTCAAATTTTCAAGCTCGACCAAATCATCCTTAAAATACTCGAAAAATTTGATGTCAAATTTGGCCTCGACCGCCTTGATATCGAGCGCAAAGTTGCTCATCAGGCTCATGATCACGGCTTTTCTTATTAGATCGTCTTCGTTTAGATAAATACCCTTGCAATACGGCAAAACGCCGCTATCTAGGGCCTTTTCGTATTCGTCCATATCCTTGAAGTTTTGAGCGTAGTATCTTTGCCCCTCGCCGATACTAGTTAGTCCGATACCGATTAGATCGGCTCCACCCTTGGTCGTGTAGCCTTGGAAGTTGCGATGAAGTGTGCCGTTAGCAAGCGCGCCGAAAAGCTCGTCGCCAGGCTTTGCAAAGTGATCCATGCCGATCATTTTGTAGCCGTTTTTGATAAAAAACTCGGCCGTGTATTTTAAAATTTCAAGCTTGGTTTTAGGGCTTGGTAGCGTAGCTTCGTCAAATTTACGCATGGATTTTTTTATCCACGGTACGTGCGCGTAGTTAAACACCGCCAGGCGGTCCGGAGATAGCGTCAAGGCCTTATCTAGCGTCGCTTTAAAGCTTTCAATCGTCTGATACGGCAGGCCGTAGATCAAGTCCATATTTATCGAGTTTATACCCTTAGCACGCGCCATATCCACGGCGTTTTTGGTGATTTCATAGGGCTGGATGCGGTGGATCTCTTTTTGTACGTGCTCATCAAAGTCCTGCACGCCGTAGCTGATGCGGTTAAAGCCGTGCGAAATCAGCACGTCAAGCTGCTCGGACGTTAAAAATCTCGGGTCGATTTCGCAGCTGATTTCAGCCTCGGGCGAGAAATTTTTAAATTTAGCCTTTATCATTTTTATGATTTCATCGAGCTGTCCCGCGCTGTAAAAGGTCGGAGTACCGCCGCCAAAGTGCATTTGTAGCACCGGCGC